>WFPN01000119.1 GCA_015487535.1 Aquificaceae bacterium | reverse complement strand
GTACCTTGGCGGTTGCGTTGTCCACGTCCACCTCAAACCTGTTCATCCTCTCGAAGGAGACCACCACACCCTTCTCCGAGGTGGGAACCGCACCGCCCGTCAATCCGGAGCCCGCACCTCTCGGGAATATGGGTATCTCCTCCTCGTAGCAGACCTCCACGAGCCTCACCACGTCTTCCCTGCTCTCGGGAAACACGACAGCCGAGGGAACAGCCCTCTCTATCGGAATAGGGGTGGCGTCGTAAGAGTAGAGCTTCCTCTCCACTATGGAGGTGTTTACCTTCTCCTTTCCAAGAACATCTATGAGCCTTTCAAGGCCCTTCTTCCTGACTATCCCGAACATAAGCAAAATATACCATCTTAAGGTCAAATCAAATATGCTCCGGGACATTAAAATATTCTCCTGATGAGAAAGTGGATATTCCTCCTTGCCCTTTTACTTATAATTGCTCTTGTTATGCTCGGGGCGGTGATCTCCCGTGTTCCCATAGGGGACAGGATAGCGATAATCAGCATAAAGGGCGTTATAGTAAACCCCATACCGACCGTGAAGAAGATAGAACGGCTCAGAAAGGACAGGAGCGTTAAGGCTCTCGTGATAAGGGTGGACTCGCCCGGGGGATCTGTGGGAGCATCCCAGGAGATATACAGGGCTATCGAGAGGTTCAGGGCTGAGGGCAAGCCAGTTGTTGTGTCTATGGGGAACGTCGCCGCCTCGGGTGGCTACTACGTCTCAGCTCCGGCGGACTACATCTTCGCAAACCCCGGAACCATCACCGGGAGCATAGGGGTGATAATCCAGCATGTAGCCTACAAGGAGCTCATGGAGAAGATAGGTGTGAAGGCGACAGCTATAAAGACGGGGAAGTTCAAGGACACCCTCAACCCATTCAGGGAGCTGACCCCGGAGGAGAAGAAGTACCTGAAGGAGACGATAACCGAGGCCTACGAGCAGTTCCTGGAGGCAATACTCAAATACAGGGGGAAGAAGATAAGCGAGGAGGAGCTCAGGGAAGTCGCGGACGGAAGGGTTCTGACCGGGGAGAGGGCGAAGGAGCTGGGTCTGGTTGATGAGCTCGGCGGTCTTGAGGACGCGGTGGAGAAGGCAAAGGAGCTCGCGGGAGTTCCGAAGGCGAGGGCCTTCTTCGTTCCCGAAGAGAAGAGCCTCCTCCAGAAGGTCCTTGGGGGAGAGATAGAGGAGCTCAAGATACTCAACTCCTACAGTCCTCTCTTTTACATAATGAGCCTGTAAGATGGAGTTTTTCGTAGATAAAACGGACGGGGATACGCTCTTCAAGCTCGTCCTGGGGCTCGTGGTTCCGAGGCCTATAGGCTGGGTTTCCACGGTCAGCAAAGAGGGCATATTCAACATAGCTCCCTTCAGCTTCTTCAACGCTGTGAACGACGAGCCTCCCGTTCTGATGATTTCGGTGAGCGACAGGGACGACGGAACCCCGAAGGACACGGTCAGGAACGTGCTCGACACAGGTGAGTTCGTGGTGAACCTGGTGACGGAAGATCTCTTTGAGAAGATGCTCATAACTGGGGAGGAGTTCCCTCCCGAGGTGGACGAGTTTGAGAGAGCTGGGCTCACACCGGAGCCCTCGAAGCTAGTTAAGGCACCGAGGATAAAGGAGGCAAAGGTCTCCTTTGAGTGCAGGCTGTTTAAACACGAGAAGGTTTACGACATGCATCTTATACTTGGGGAGGCTCTGCTAATAAACGTTGAGGAGGGGATACTCGACGGGGAATACAGGGTCGATTACGGGAAGTACAGGGTGGTTGGAAGGCTCGGCGGGAAATACTACCTGAGGGTGGTTCCAGAGGGTTTGCTCAAGGTCTGAGGGAGACCAACCTTTAAAATAATTACATGCTCATAAAACACTTCTCCGACAAAGACCACTTTTACAAGTTTTTAAAGGAAAGGGTAGGTATCTTCTTCAAGGAGGCAGAGGAGAGGGCATTTGAGGGAATATTCCACTGCATTTACTTCGAGTTCTTGGAAAACCCCGAGCCCATCTTCCTCTCCGCCCAGAAGAGCTCTATATCCGTTTTCTCGAACGGAAACAAGTTCGCCCTCTGTGGGAGTGAGGCGAGCATAAGGAACTTATGTTCTGAGCTTGTGAGCTACCCCGAGACGAAGGCCCTCGCGAGGGAGATACTTGAGGCCTTTATAAGGTTCAGGAGAAAGAGCTTCCAGCTTCAGTACAACAGAAAGATCCTTCCACTCGGGCTCAAGACGGCCATAATGGGAGTCCTGAACGTTACACCCGATTCTTTCTCCGACGGAGGGCTCTACGAGAAGCCAGAAGACGCCCTTGGGAGGGCAGTTCAGATGTACGAGGAGGGGGCGGAGATAATAGACATAGGCGGGGAATCCACCAGGCCCGGATCTGAGAGGGTAAGCGCGGAGGAAGAGCTCAGAAGGGTCCTTCCCGTTCTGAAGCTCGTGAGGAAGGAGCTCCCGGACGCCTGGATATCGATAGACACATACAAGTCCGAGGTGGCGAGGGCATGCCTTGAGGAGGGAGCCGACATAATCAACGATATAAGCGGTGGAACCTTCGATGAAAATATGTTTGGCATCGTTTCCCAGTACAACTGCCCCTACGTTATAAACCACATAAAGGGGAGACCCGAGACCTGGAAGACCGAACCGATAGTCTATGAGGACGTTGTAGGAGAGATAAAGACCTGGCTTGAGGACAGGGTAAAGAAGCTCCTGGAAACCGACTACAGAAGGGAGGAGAACCTGATCCTCGACCCGGGGATAGGCTTCGGGAAGCTCCCCGAGCACAACGTGGAGATCCTGAGAAGGTTCGAGGAGCTGAGGATCCTCGGGAAACCCCTTATGGTTGGAGTCTCAAGAAAGTCCTTCGTAGGACTTATCTTAGAGGGTTTCCTCAACAGGCAGACCGAGCCGAGGGAGAGGCTCTACGGTAGCCTGGGGGCGGTCGCCCCTGCTGTGCTTCAGGGTGCACAGATAGTCAGGGTGCACGACGTTAAGGAGACAAGGGAGTTCCTTGCACTCTTGGATGCGGTGAGGACCTACGATGCTGTTTGATCTCCTCAGGGAGCTCTTCGGCTTAAGGGACCTTATAGACATACTCGCCGTAGCGGTATTCGTGTACGGAATAATCTACTTCCTCGTCGTAACCAAGGGCTTTCAGATCCTGAGAGCCCTGATACTGATAGGGGTCCTCTGGTTTTTGGCCGAGATAGTGCAGCTCAGGACCCTCTCCTGGATATTCGAAAAGCTCTGGACTCTGGGATTGTTCGCCATAGTGGTCGTATTCCAGCCCGAGATAAGGAGGGCCCTGGCCAGGATAGGGGAGAGGACGAAGGTAATAAAGCTCGCCTCGGTGGAGGAGAGAACGATAGAGAGGATAGTCAGGGCCTGCAGGTTCATGTCCGACAGGCAGATAGGGGCACTGATAGTGGTGGAAAGGTACCAGAACATAGAGGATATAATCGAGGGATGTGTGTATATAGACGCTACCATATCGGTCGAGCTTCTGATAACCAT
>WFPN01000118.1 GCA_015487535.1 Aquificaceae bacterium | reverse complement strand
TCTCTTTCAAGACTTCCAAGATCCTCTCGTCTCTAGACTTAAGCCCTCCGGCTTCCCTGAACTTCTGGGCTTCCATCCTTTTCTTGAAGAGCTCCTCTAGCCAACCGCCCACCCTTCCCACGGTCCTGAGCATATTGAGCGTGTGCCCCGTGGGAGCCGTATCCACCACAAAGTGGTCGTAAGTTCCCAGGTTTTCGAGGACTATCTTTGATAGCTCTTCGAGTACGGCCGCCTCCTCGGTTCCGGGGGTGCTTTCGATACTGTGCATCGCTTCCTTAATCTGCGAGAAGGTTTCCGGACTGACGAAGGGCTCCATGCTCTCGAGAGCCCTTTTAATGTGTTCATCTATAACCCTGTAAGGGTCTATCTCCAGGTAATCGAGCCTATCGCTTACGGAAACCTTACCCTCTCTCGGCTTTATCCCGAAGATGTCCGAGAGGGAGTGGGCCGGGTCTGTAGATATGAGGAGGGTCCTCCGGCCCCTGTCGGATATGAGGAGCGCGAGTGCGGAGGACAGAGTTGTCTTACCTACCCCTCCCTTTCCTCCGAAGAGGAGGATCTTTCTGCTGAGCATAGGAAAGTTTTAACGTATGTAGGGGTTCTTTGTAAACTCCGATATCAAGCTCAGGACCTCTTCCGAGGTTCGGAAGCTCTCCGGAAACTTCATCTGGAGGTATTTGAGCTTCACGCCCTGCTCCTCCATAACCTTCGCAACCGCCTGGACCTTCTCTTGGGGAGGTATGTACGGGGCTATAACTCCAAACTCGTCCCCTCCGAGCCTAAAAATTACCGGAGAGGTTATATCGAGGATGTCCTGCCTCATCAGCTTTATTATCAAGTCCCTTATGTCGAACATGGCACAACACTGAACGTTTATAGCCTCGACGAGCTTGGTCAAAACCTCATTTCCCTTCTCCCAGCCGTACTTCCTGTTTATCTCGAACAGGTTCTGTATATCGAATACGGTGAAGCAGAAAGGCTCCCCCTTCTCTATGAAGGCCTCGAGGGTGGGAAGGAATAGATCGCCCTTTATAGCACCGGTGAAGTCCAGATAGTAGAAGCTCCATCTTATCTTCTCAAGCTCCGTATCTATTTCTGGGATGACCACGATGCTCTCCTTCATATTCGACAGGACCCTGATAGCGTAGGGCACTATGTCCGGATCAAAGTGAATTCCTGCGAGTTCCTCAAGCTCCTCTAGAGCAACCTTCCAGGGCTTGGCCTTCTTGTAAACTCTCCTCGAGGTCATCGCCTCAAAGGAGTCGGCTACCGTGTATATCCTCGCAAGGAGGGGTATCTCCTCCCCTTTCTTTCCAAAGGGATATCCGCTTCCATCATACTTCTCCTGATGGTAGAGTAGAACCTCCACGCTCCTCTCGGGAAGGTCGAGGTCCTTCACCAGCTCGTAGCCGAGCTTCACGTGGAGCTTCATAACCTCGTACTCCTTCTCGGTTAGCTTTGCGGGCTTCAGAAGTATCACGTCGGGTATGGCCACCTTGCCTATGTCGTGTATGTGTCCGCCTATCTCCAGGTCCCTGAGTTCCTCTTCTGTGAGGCCCATAGCCTTGCCTATCTCGAGGGCGTACAGGACACCCCTCTCGGTGTGCCCCTTCGTGTAGGCGTCCCTTAACTCAAGAAGCTTTATAAAGAAGTTTAAGTTCACACAACTAAAATTTAGCCTTTTACGAGACCGAGTCTATAAGAACAGCCTTGAGGCGGCATCTCCGAGCAAGGCGAAGACCAGAAACCTGGGAAACCTTCCGATGAAGGAGGCGATAAGGAATGTGCTTCTCGGCATCTCAAACACGCCCGCAAGCCAGCAGACGACCTTGTATGGAACTGGTGTGAGGGCGCCCAGCAAAACGGCCAGTACGCCGTATCTGTTCACAAAGGCCTCGCCTTTGAGAAAGTTCCTCTCTCCCAAGAGTCTTTTCGCCACAGGCTCTCCCAGGAAAAGGCCGAGGGTGTGGGCTGTAAGACCCCCGAGGACACTCCCTAAGGTGGCCACGAGTGCAGCCGTCAGAGGATTCAGCCCGAGGGCTGAGCCCCCGGCTATGAAGGGATCGGGTGGAATTGGCTGGATCACGCTCTCGGAGAAGGATATTAGGAATATCCCAAGGTATCCGTAGGATTCTACCACTCCCCTCGCCCAGGTCTCTAATGCCTCAAACATTTGAGCTAAAATATTAAACCATGTCTGCCATAGTAAGCGTCCACGGAAGGGAAGTTCTCGATTCGAGGGGGAACCCCACAGTAGAGGCTGAGGTAATTCTCGAGAGCGGTGCGGTCGGTAGGGCGATAGTCCCCAGCGGTGCATCCACGGGGGAGAGGGAGGCCCTGGAGCTCAGGGACGGAGATCCCAAGAGGTTCCACGGTAAGGGAGTTCTGAAGGCGGTGGACAACGTAAACGGAGAGATAGCCAAAAGGCTAAAGGGGATGGACCCCTACAACCAGAGGGAGATAGATCTCGCTTTAATAGATCTGGACGGGACGGAGAACAAGAGCAGGCTCGGAGCGAATGCAATCCTTGCGGTCAGTATGGCGGTTGCGAGGGCCTGTGCGGACGAGCTCGGAGTCTCCCTCTACGAGTACTTAGGAGGAAGGTTCGGGAGGAGGCTCCCGGTTCCCCTCATGAACGTGATAAACGGGGGAGTTCACGCGGACAACCCCTTGGACTTTCAGGAGTTCATGATAGTTCCCGTCTGCGGAGGTTCTTTCAG
>WFPN01000117.1 GCA_015487535.1 Aquificaceae bacterium | reverse complement strand
TCTCCACATTCCTCCAGCTGGTGTTCTGGGTGAGGATAGCTCCTATAACTATCTCCTCCCTCGGATCGGTTCCCTGCTTCCTATGGTAGTCCTCGTCCACAGGCCACCAGTTCTGCTCTCCGTAAGTCTCCAGAAGAATCTTGTAAACCTCTAGTAGATCACTTCTTGAACTTCTCAAGCCTGCTCACCATAGTATCCGATACGAAGACTACCCCTGAGTGCTTGTTGAGGAACGGCGTCAGGCCCTCGAGGATAGACATGGCCTTCTCCTCGGGCATAACGGAGATAACCATAGCCAGGGTGTCCTCCTCGTTGAATAGGAGATGCCCTTCGTGGAACCCGTGGCTACCCTTCCCCGAAAGGTTGTGAACTATCGTGTAACCCGATATGTCCGCCCTCTCCAGGAGATCGATCACGAAGGAAAGGTCCTCTCCTCTAACCACTATCTCCACCTTCTTCATAGGGTATAGGTTCAGGTTCTTCATGCTCTCACCTCCTCTCTCAAGCTCCCGACCTCCTTCCAGCTTCCTTCACTGTATCTGTAAAAGGTTTTTACCTCTGGATCGAGTATGAGGACGTTTATCCAGCCTTTCAGCATAAGTTCCCTGACCTTGTGAACCTTGTATAAAACATCCTTTGCAAACTCGAAGGGGGCCTCTATAAGGACTATAAGCCTTACGGGTGTGTGAAAGGGTTTTCCTTTCCTCATGACAGTCTGGGAGGGGAGACCGGTCCTGAGGTCGCTCACGTTCCCAGTCATAACGCCTATCCTCCCCGCCACGTTGTGGTAAACCTTACTCCCACTTCCATACACCTCGTTGTCCGTTGTCGAGAAATAGTGCTCCATATTTATCCACTGCCCGACCACAAGGGGACCCGAGAGTATGTTCTCCAGAAGGAAGCCCTTCCTGTCCACCCTGTAATCGTAGGAGTGCAGGAAGACCTTCCCCTCAAAGTTCATGTGGCGGGTCGTCTCCCTTCTACCTATGACGAAGGCGTAGTTGCCAGAGAGCCCCCACTCGGGCCTCACCTGAGACCAGTCGTAGGCGTTTTCTAGCACCCTACTGTACTCAGGGTCGGTTCCCAACTCCTTCGCCCTTTCAAGAGCTGTAGCCTCGGTAGCCCTCCTCAGGTCCTCCTCTATCTTCTCCAAAAGCGGTAGCAGCTTCGGGGGAACCAGATCGAGGTCGTGGAGCGTTACCTCGTCGGTCGTAGTGTTGTGAAGTCCCGGAACAAAGAAGGTTGACTCTGGTATGTCTATGCTATACCTATCTCTCAGAAGCTCTCTAACCTTCGGGTCGTTGGCCATCCTGCAGAAGGCCCTTGCGTTGTGTAGCCCGGAGGCCCCTCCGCACGCACCGCAGTCGAGGGCAGACTCGTATGGGTTGTTCTCAGACCTGCTACCGTGACCTAGGACCAGAACGACGGGGGCGAAACGCGTAAGTCCTATAGACTTAAGGGCGTTGGCGACCAGAATAGCCTTCTCCTCGGTAGTGAACCCTACCTGTCTCAATCTTTCCCTGACGACCTCCACGTAACCTCTATCGACCCTGTAGTCCTCTTCCAGTTTCCTAAAGAAAGCCTCCTGCTCATCCCTTCCTATTCCTAGCCCTTCGAGCGCTCTGGATTCCTCCCTTCCCTCCCTTACACTCTCAAAGATCTCGGAAACGACCTCACCACCTGCGTTCCTTATACCCAGCTCCCTCTCCAAGGCGAGTCTGATAATCCTTGTAAAGACCGATCTGGTAATAGTCTCTATCTCTTCTTGGCTCAGTTTGTCCATGAGCAGCTGGGTCTTGGGCCCTCTACCCAGGAGGTTTTCCCTTGCCCTAGTGTACGGCGAGGGGAAGAAGGTCTTCCCTATGAAGTCGAACCCGAAGAGGAAGCCTATCGCTTCCACCGTTACGTAAGGGGTCAAAACGTTCTCCTTCAGATCGTGGAGAACCTCCTCAAAGACGCCCTTTCTATGGGATCCAACCCTCTTGACAGGTATCTCGAGGACCACGTTCCTCGGCCTTATTATCACAGGACAGAGGAACTCCTCGTGCCCCTTGTGGAGCTCCACGAACGCCATCGGAACGCCGAAGAACCCCGCTATGCCGTAGGTTTCGTAGTTTCCAACCTTCTCCAGGTTCCTCCTGTACCTTTCCGACCTTACGTCTATGCAGAAGAGAGCCTGAGCCGTGCATTCCTTATAATCCTCGGAGAGCTTTATTCCGGAGATGAGGCCCTCTATAAGGGTATCCTCCATGGCCTTGAGCCACACAACGCCTTCTTTTTCCTCCAGCTTGTCCCAAAGATCGAGCAGGCCCTCGATCTGGTTCTCATCCAGGGAGTTTATGTCTATGCCTTTTAGCGATAGCCACTCCTTGAGGAATGTGAGCCTCGACCTTGCCTTCCAGTAGGCCTTCTCCTCAACGTACCTCTCCAGAATCTCCTCCGGTCTGTCGAAGAACTCTGGAATTCTGTGGGCATAAGAGGGCAAGGCTCTCCCGCCGTAGTACTCTATAAAGAGATAAGCCCTCGCCCAGTTCTCCGTTAGGTATTCTCTAAGGGATTCGTAATCTCCCCCGAAGGGAAGCCTCTTGGTCCTTGCCTTCAGGACGGAGCGGGAGACAAGAAGCCTTATGGCCGTGTAGTCCACCACGTCCGCAGGGTATGTCCTCTGCCAGAAGTAGTCTCTGTTGCTCTGCCTCCAGCGGATGAAACCCACCACACCCTTCATGCGGGCCAGCTCCCTGGTTATGTATCCCTCCCAGAGATCCTCGGGTACCTTAAGATCTCTGAGTACACCCTCTATTGCCTCCTCGGGCTCCTCGAACTCCTGGACCCTCCTCCAGAAGTCAAGACCGGCCCTGAGGAGGAACCTTATGTTGTGTCTGGCCAGCTTTTTCCATGACCTGAATAGCCCCTCCTCCCTGTGGGGCATACTTATGGCGGCCTGTCCCTCGTCCAGAAAACCCATAACGCTCTTCACGACCAGATCGTCCACAACCTCACCTAGGTTCAGGCCGCTCATATCATCGATCGCCTCGTACAGGGTTCTCCCGCTCCCTACGGATCTCAGGAAACTCTCCACCTCATCCTTTGGGTTCTCCCTGAATTTCTCCGCAAATCTAGAGACCAGATCGTCCGGGATGTTTCTATCTATCTCGTTCTCCTTCGGCCTTAGGGCCCTTTTATCCCTCATTAGCTCGAAGACGAGATCCACCAAGGGGAGCCCTATACCATCTATCTCCTCCAGATTGAGGAACTCCTCTATCCTCTCCTTGAGCTTCCCCTCATCGATCTTTCCCCTATCCATCAGATACTGGTAATCTTCCCTGTCGAGGAAACCTCTCCCCCTGAAGAGTTTCTCTCCTAGCCTCACAGCCTCTTCGAACTCCATCTCCTCGAGCTCATGGAGAGGGTTATGGTGGACGAAGGTCCTCATGGGCCAGAAGAAGGGCACGGGCTCAGCACAGACATTCACGAGAGATCTTATCCAGAGCTTCCTTCCGAGCTCCATCTATCCTCTCCTCCATAGGTCTCTGTAAACCGTATCCTTTCTGGGCTCACCCCACAGGACCCTGCCGAGGTTGGTTAGCGTGGAAAGACCCAGGGAGAACCACCCGAGGGTGAAGAGAACCAGATCCAACGGGCTTTTGGGAAGCTCGTAGAGAAACAGAGGCAAAGTGTAGGAGAGAACGAGAACGAGCACGAGAACGGTCGATAGCAGTGGTGTTTTTATCATAAGCCCCTTCGTGTAGTAGATCTCGTCTGTAAGTATGGTCTTCCTCAGATAATTGGACAGTAGCATGAGTGCGAGGGGGAGGACCGCCAGAAGTACGGCCTTTTCGGACAGGTAGGTGAGTCCAAGGAGCGCTGAGTAGAGCTCGGATGCCCCCGCACGTATGTTCCTCACCGAGAGGATGCGCAGGGAGTGAAAGAGGAGCGTGAAAAGTGCAAGGTCCCGGACCCAGGTACTAGGCTC
>WFPN01000116.1 GCA_015487535.1 Aquificaceae bacterium | reverse complement strand
TTTAGTTACATGGAGCTTTACAGAACCTTGCTCGACCTCTGTCTAGAGGGGCTGGGCTGTAAGGATCCTGCCGAGTTTCTCAGAAGCGTTGGAGATAGGGTCTCGGGAGTCCTCGGAGCCGACTTCTACAAGGTCCTTAGGTTCGAAGGGAATGATTCGTTCCGTCTTAAGTTTCAGAAGGGTTTGGAAGGGTTCGAGGATACGGAGGTTAAGGGCAACTCCAAGGCTCTCTATACACTGAAGGAGGGGAAGATAGTCTTCAGCGAGGATCTTCTCTCTGAAAGCAGGTTCGAGATACCCGAGTTCGTAAAGGAGGCGGGGGCAAGGAGTGGCGTGAGCGTTCCCGTAAAGGTAGGAGAAAGGGATTGGGGTGTTATCGGCTTTCTCTTTAAAGAGAAGAGAAAGCTCTCAGAGGAAGAGCTCGAGCTCCTGAGAAAGGTTTCATGGGTAGTTTCCAAATTCCTCGAAGGGGCAGAGCTGAGCTTTCTCCAGAGTCTTCTCCTGGAGAAGAGCCCGTACGTTCTATACCTCGTGGAGGCTTCGCCTCCACATCCGCTGAAGCTCATATACGTGGGTCCAAACGTCGAGAGGATACTGGGCTGGAGCCCTGAAGATATAGAACCGAGCTGGTGGACCGAGAACGTTCATCCCGACGACAGGGAGAGAGTTCTCAGAAACATAGATGTACTCACAACCGAAGGCGAGGTGCTCCACTCTTACAGGTTCAGGAAAAAGGATGGAAGCTACATCTGGATACAGGCCTACGCTAAGGTGGTGGACAGAGTTGGAGACACTTACAGAATCGCCGGTTACTGGACCGACATAACGGAGGTAAAGGAACAGCAGGAGCTTTTCGAAACCCTCGTGAAGAACTCTCCCGCGGCAATATTTATCTACGGGGAAAGGTTCATATACGCGAACCCGATAGCCTTAGAGCTTACCGGCTACTCTTTAGAAGAACTCCAGAACATGTACGTGTGGGACGTAGTCCACCCCAAACACAGGGAAGAGGTGAGGGAAATAGTAAGGAGAAGGATAAACTGTGAGAAGATCCCCAGACTCTACACAGATTTCGTGGTCATAACCAAGGATGGTAGGGAGAAGATAGCGAGGCTCTTTGCCGACACGGTCAGGTTCAGGGGAAAGTGCTACGGGCTGGGGGTAGGTATAGACATAACCCACGAGAGGGAGCTGGAGGAGAAGCTAAGGAAGGAGAAGGAAAGGTTCGAGCTCGTACTCTCTAACCTAACTGACCTAGTGATCGTGGTCGATAAAGATGGTGAGCCCAGGTACACAAGCCCCGCCCTCGAGAGGATGCTAGGCTTCAGGCCTGAAGAACTCAGCGGGGGAAGGTTCTTCGACCTGGCCCATCCCGAGGACAGAGACAGGCTGGTAGATGTTCACAGGAAGGTCTTCCAGAGCCCGGGGAGGGTGTTCACACTTCAGTACAGGATAAGGGACAGAGAAGATCGCTACCACTGGGTTGAGTCTAGCTTCTTCCTGCCCGAGAACTGGAAGGAACTCGGCCTTGAAGGGGCCATCGTAAGCGCGAGGGATGTAACCGAGAGGGTAGAGCTCCAGGAGAGGCTTCTGCGCGTGACCTACTACGATACCCTTACCGGACTTCCCAACAGGCTCCTTTTCCTCGAGAAGCTCAAAGAGACCCTCGACCTGGCCAGAAGGAGAAAGGAGATGGTAGGTGTGGCGGTACTCAACATATACAGGTTCAGGGAGGTAAACGCCTCGTACGGGATAAAGGTGGGCGACGAAGTACTCAAGGAGATAGGCAGAAGACTGAGCAGAACGCTCAGGAGCGGAGACATAATAAGCAGGTTCATGGCGGACGAGTTTGGTATAGTTCTCGCAGGCATAAAGAGCATCTCGGGACTCAACAGGGCTGTGGAGAAAATTAAAGAAGCCTTCAGGGAACCGGTGAACGTCGGCGGGAGGGATATATACCTGGAGATAAACATGGGTATCTCCCTCTTTCCCAGGGATGGAGAGGTCGCCGAGGACCTGGTTAGGAAAGCGGAGCTCGCCCTTTCCAACGCCCGCAGTGCTGGACCGGGACAGGTTTCTTTCTTCTCAGAGGAGGTGGACAGGGAGATAGCCCAGATGGTAGTCCTGAAGGCATCCCTTAGGGAGGCGATAAAGAACAACGAGATAGTCCCCTACTACCAGCCCGTCTTCAGGCTCTCCGATCTGAAGCTGGTGGGTGTGGAGGCTCTGGCGAGATGGGAGCATCCAGAGATGGGGACCCTATCACCTTCCCAGTTCATACCCGTAGCCGAGGACACGGGCCTGATACTCGACCTTGGCAGCTGCGTGCTCAATCAGGCCGTGAGGGACGTATCCTTGCTTCACTCGGAGGGATATCCGATATTCCTGGGCGTCAACTTCTCTACAAAGCAGTTTATGGATGAGGAGCTACCGAGCAAGATACGGGATGTCCTGAGGTCTCACAACTTCAAGGAAGACAGCTTCATACTTGAGATAACCGAGAGCACGGCCATGAGCGAGCCGGAGAGAACGAAGGAGATACTCTACAGGATGCGGGAGCTCGGCGTAAAGGTGGCTATCGATGACTTCGGTACGGGCTATTCTTCGATGAACTATCTCCTAGAGTTCGAGGTGGACAAGATAAAGATAGATAAGGACTTCGTTATTCCCATGCTTGAGAACGAGAGGGCCGAGAGGGTTGTAAACACAATAGTCGGGCTATCCAAATCCCTCAACGCCGTTTCGCTTGCAGAGGGTGTGGAGAACAGGGATATACTTAATAAGTTGAGGGAGGTAGGATGCGACGAGGGGCAAGGGTACTACTTCGCCCCTCCTATGAGCTTTGAAGAGCTCAGGGAGTTTGTGAAGGGAAAGACATAGATACATGGTAACTAGGGACAAGCTCAGGAAGGCCTTACATATAGTGGCCGAAGCCGTAGGTC
>WFPN01000115.1 GCA_015487535.1 Aquificaceae bacterium | reverse complement strand
CGTGGACTGGGTCTCCTCCTATACCAACGGCGGTACTCTGTCCGAGTCCGAGTCTCGTGAGTTGGTATGCAGCCTCGTATGTGAGCGTTCCGCTCCTTGAGACTATACCTATGCTTCCCCTCTTGAAGATGTGGCCGGGCATTATACCTACCTTGGCCTCGCCCGGGGTTATAAGTCCTGGGCAGTTGGGACCTATCAGCCTGGCGTCGGGATAGTTTTTCTTCATGTAGTCCTTTACCATCATCATGTCTTTGACGGGTATGCCTTCGGTTATGCAGACCACGAGCTTTATCCCGCTGTCGAGGGCCTCCACTATCGCATCGGCCGCGAATGGTGCGGGAACGAATATTAGAGAGCAGTTGGCCCCCGTTTCCCTCACAGCGTCCTCTACGGTGTTGAATACGGGTATGCCTTCCACCTCCTGACCGGCCTTACCGGGGGTAACACCCGCCACTACCTGTGTACCGTAGGCCTTGCATTGGGTGGCGTGGAATGAGCCTTCCTTACCGGTTATACCCTGAACCACAACCTTCGTATTCTTATCGACCAGTATAGCCATACCTCAAACCTCCTCAGCTTGTAAAGACTTCTTTAAAGTTTACACTCACCCTACACTCACCGAGATCAAACTCAAAGCTGCCTTGCGGGTTGGGAGTCACAAGGCTGAAGAAACCTTCCGACAGCGTAAACACCTTAACCTTCCTTTCCTCAGGGTAGAGAAGCACGTACCACTTCAGCCCGGCCTTCTCGTAGAGTATCCTCTTTAATTCCTCGTCCTTCTCCCTAGTGGATGGAGAAACTACCTCTACAGCTATTTGGGGAGTAAAGTTTAGCTTCTCGAAGGGCTTTTCAGAACACACCACGACCATGTCGGGTCTTACAACCGTATCCTCCGATATATACCAGTCAAGCTCTACGTAAACATCACACTTGGGACATCCGTCCAGATTTTCGTCGAAGACTCTGACTGCACGCGCAAGAGTTTTTTGATGCAGGGGAGAAGGCGAAGCCAGAGCGTAAGGTATCCCATCTATAAGTTCCCAATCTCCTTCCCACCTTTCGTAGTCTCTCACCGTATAGTGGGGAAGGAACCTCTCGGCAAGACCCATACCGAAATCAGCCTCCTGCGAGCTCGACGGCCTTCCTCGCCCCGTCCCACATGTCTTCAGCGTTCACGAAGTTCATTCCGGACTCGGCGAGGATCTTCTTACCCTCCTCTACATTCGTCCCCTCCATCCTTACCACTATGGGGACGCTCAGCTCCACCATCTTGCCGGCCTCCACGAGGCCCTGGGCGAGCCTGTCACACCTGAGGATCCCGCCGAAGATGTTTATAAATACCGCCTTCACGTCCTCGTCCGCCATCAGTATCCTGAAGGCGTTCGCTATCTGTTCAACGTTAGCTCCTCCTCCCACATCGAGGAAGTTGGCCGGCTCTCCTCCGGCGAGCTTTATTATGTCCATAGTAGCCATCGCAAGGCCCGCACCGTTCACCATACACCCTATGTTCCCCGAGAGCTTTATGTAGTTAAGGCTGTATTTTTTTGCCTCCACCTCTAGGGGCGAGATCTGGGTCTCGTCCTCCATCTCCTCTATGTCCTTGTGCCTGAAGAGGGCGTTGTCGTCCACCTCCAGCTTGGCGTCGAGGGCTATAACCCTACCCTCCTTGTCTAGGACAAGGGGGTTTATCTCCACAAGGGAGGCATCCAGATCTGTATAGATCTTGTAGAGGGCCAGGGCCATCTTTGAGAAGTCCTTTACGGGAAGGCCGAGCTTGAAGGCGAGCTTCCTAGCCTGGTAGGGCATAAGGCCCAGCTCGGGATCTATCTCCTCTATGATTATGGCCTCGGGATTTTCCTTCGCTATCTCCTCTATCTCCATACCTCCTGCCGCGGAGGCCATGAGGACAGGCTTAGAGCGGGCACGGTCGAGGGTTATCGAGAGGTAAAACTCCTTATCTATGGCTGTCGCCTTCTCTATCCAGACCCTGTTTACGGGCTTTCCGTCCGGGCACTGGAAGGTCTTTAGAACCTTCCCCAGCATACCTTCGACGGCCTTTTCAAGCTCATCCATATCCTTGACTATCTTTACCCCTCCAGCTTTTCCCCTTCCACCGCAGTGTACCTGAGCCTTGACCACGAGGGGAAACTCTCCCAGCTCCTCAGCTACCTGCTTCGCCTCCTTTAGGGAGAAGGCCACCTTTCCGTCGGGAACTGGGATACCGTAACGGGCGAATACTTCTTTCGCCTGGTGTTCGTGCAGTTTCATCGGGCTACCTCCGGATAAAACGATGTTTTAACACCGGACTTTAATTTTACCCGAAAACCTGTGGGGGCGTCCTTACTGGGCCAGGTAGTCGAAGTCCACCCTCCTCGTCCTTCCGTCCTCGTGGATTATAACGGCTATGTGGTAGAGGCCCTTATCGGACATATCGAACCACCCGCCGTAGTTGTCCCCGTACTGATGAGGGTACTTGGAGAGCTTCTTCCTGTAAGCCCTGAATATTGGCGACCTGACCTCAGCCTCCACCTTGAAGCTGGAGATGTACTTCACACCTCCGTTTTCCTCCTTCCATATGCTGACCGCTACATGGTGGGTGTCCTTCGGACCCGGCTCCCCGTGATACCTCACCAGAAGTTTGTAAGCCCTAGGGAACTTCTCCTGAAGCTCGGAGATAGGCATCACACCGATACTGACGTTGTAATCTCCAACGTTTTTGGTAAAGGGTGTTGGTACCGGAACGCCGTTTACCTTCTCGGAGGAAGCAGCCCCCAGGAAAAAGAAGAGGCTGAATAAAAAGAGGATCTTTCTCATATCTTTCCCTCCTTCCGACACTTTTATTATAGGCGTTTGGGGCCAAAGGGGGCATGATATAATTACTGCCATGAGTTTTGAAAAGAAGCTCCAGAAGTACAAAACTTACGAAAATATCAACAACTTGGATAAACTGAAGGTCGAATTTAAAAGAAAACTCGAGAAGGTTCCTCCCACCATGGAGTACCTGAGAAACCTGATCCTCGACGTGAAGCTCCTCTACAGGATACTGATAGATCCGGAGTTCGAGCTCAAGAGGGAGGCCAGAGAGGACTTCATAGCGGCACTATGGTACTTCATAGACACGAGGGACGGGATACCAGACTGGATCCCTATGTTAGGGTACTGGGACGATTACAAACTCGTAAGGTACGTGAAGGAAAAACATATCAAGGAGATAGAGAGGTACTTTGAGGAGACCAAGTTCTTCATAGCCAATTACTTCTGATGTTAAAGTTCATACTTGTTAGGCTCCTCCAGGCCGTTCCCACAGTGCTCGGGGTGACCTTTATATCATTTGTAATAATAAAGCTCGCTCCAGGAGACTTCCTCGATCAGCTGAAGCTGAACCCCCAGATCTCTCCCGAAACGATAGAGAGGCTCAAAAGGATCTACGGACTCGACCAGCCCGTCCTGGTTCAGTATTTAAAGTGGCTCAAGTCCGCCATCTTCTTCGACCTCGGATACTCCTTCCAGTACCACGCCCCGGTTACGGAGCTTATCCTCGAGAGGATACCCAACACGCTCCTGCTCTCCGTGAGCTCCGCCCTCCTCTCATGGCTCCTAGCCATACCTCTCGGAACCCTGGCAGCCTTCAAAGAAGGGAGCAAGGTGGACAAGCTGATCCAAGCTTACGCCTACTCCTTCATGTCCATACCCAGCTTCTTCCTCGCCTTTCTATTCCTCTTCTTCGCCAGCAAGACCGGCTGGTTCCCCATAGGTGGGGTTCAGAGCCCGGACTTCGAGAAGCTCAGTCTTCTGGGTAAGATCCTGGACATACTCCACCACCTCTTCGTGCCGGCGATGACCCTGACCCTTGTGTCCCTCGCTGGGCTGACAAGACTCGTGAGGAGTGCGGTTATAGAGGTCCTGAAGAGCCCGATGGTGGTAGCCCTGAAGGCGAAGGGCGTCTCAAAGATAACGTTGGTAAAGCACGTTCTCAAGAACGCCATGAACCCTTTTACAACCTTACTGGGGTACGAGATAGCGAGCCTCATATCCGGCGCGGCACTGATAGAGATAATAACCGGCTGGCCGGGGATGGGGATGCTCATGTTAGACGCGGTCCTATCCCAGGACCTCTTCCTTGTTATGGGCGGACTTTACATAGGAACGATAATGCTCATAGTGGGGAACCTTATAGCGGATCTGCTTCTGGCCTGGATAGATCCGAGGGTCAGGGAGAGGGAGTTCGCAAAGTAACCTCCTTTATAAGCTCCCTCTCCTCGCTCCAGGCGAGCTTTCTAAGGAGCCTAACCGTTATCTCCTTAACCTCACCCGGCGGTATCCGGATCTCCCTCGGCTTCCTGTAGGCGAGGGCTGTCTTGGACTGGGGAGACAGCAGCTTTCTGACGATCTTCTTCCTCCCGTTTGCGTAGGTTATCTCAGCCAGCAGATACAGCCTGGGATCACCCTGGTCTGCGGTGGGTAGGTTGTGGGGGACCCCCACGTTGGTGAGGATGAGCTTCCCCGCTTCCAGCCTGACCTCTACATCCTCGGGGCTTGCCTTCAGAGAGGGAAACTCGTGGGACGTCCTGGGTTTGGCAAGGTGGAAGAGGTAAAAGGGAAACTTCTGGATCAGATCCCTCTTTCCCAGGGAAGGCATGTGGCAGGACTGACAGCTCTTTTCCACCTTGGCCATCTTCCACTCTTTGTAGGTCTCTCTGTGGCAGCCTGCACAGAAGGTGGACTTGGTGTAGCTCAGATCCTGCCTCGAAGGATGAGGGGGAGACCACACCTTCAAGGGTCCGTGCATGGACCTGGTCTCCTCCTTGAAGTGGCAGGCTACACAGCTGACCCCGTCCTCCCTGAACTCGGCCCTGAGGAGAGGCTTCTTCTCTGGATCAACCTGATGGGGGGCGTGGCAGGAGAGGCACTTTACCTTGGCGTAGTTCTCCGACTCTACCCTGAAGTTCTCGCTAGTCCAGGCGTGGAAGTGCCTGCTCTTCTTCCACTCCTTGTAAATGTCTGCGTGACAATCAGAGCATCTCTTGGCGGGAGGTCTCTGGAGGAGATCCTCCTCCACAAAAACGGTCTCCAGCCTCTCGCATCCCCCCAGAAAGAGGAGGAGAAAGAGGAGAGGTATCACTTCCTGAAGGCCTCCTGAACGAGG
>WFPN01000114.1 GCA_015487535.1 Aquificaceae bacterium | reverse complement strand
GAATAGACCAGCTGAGGATGGGGATCCTCTTCTCGGCGTTCGTGCTCGGGTACGCCCTCTTCCAGATACCCGGTGGTACTCTGGCGGACAGGTTCGGCGGAAAGCTAACCCTCTTCGTAGCGCTCCTTTGGTGGTCTTTATTTACAGGGCTGACGGGGGCTGTTGGAGAGATATCGGCAACTTTGGGTCTTGATCTCCTGGCTTTAACCGCCCTGGTCAGGTTCCTGGTCGGGGTTGGGGAGGCGGCCGCCTTTCCATCCTACAACAGGCTCGTTGCCTCAGAGCTGCCCCCTGAGAAAAAAGGTCTGGGTATGGGTGTCTCCATAGGTGGTATAGGGATAGGGGCCGCGCTGACTCCCCCTATCGTGGTATGGGTCATGGAGATGTTTGGGTGGCGCTGGGCCTTCTATCTATCCGCGCTCATGGGCTTTGTCCTGGCACTGGTGTGGTGGCTTCTCGTAAAAGAGCAGGGAATGGTTAGAGAAAGGGAGAGCGTAAGCTTCCTTACGCTGCTGAAAGACAGAAGGGTCTGGTTCCTGACACTCAGCTACACCACCTTCGGCTACATCGTCTATGTTTACTACTCATGGTTCTTCCTATACTTAACGGAGGTTAGAGGGGTTAATCTCAGGGAGAGCGCTATCCTTACCACGGCTCCCTTCATAGCCCTGACCTTGGGATCCTTTGCCGGCGGTTACATCACCGATAGATTGACCCTTGCCCTCGGAAGATTGAAGGGCAGGATACTCCTCATAGCCTCTTCGATGAGCCTTGCGGGTCTTTTCATAATCCTGGGTAGCACGGCGGCCTCTCCCCTCCAGGCTGTCCTCTACCTGTCCTTGGGTGCCTTCTTCCTCTTTCTATCCCTCGGGGCCTACTGGGCTCTCCCCATAGACATATCGAACCCGAACGCTGGAAAGGTATCGGGTGTGATGAACACCGGAGCCAACATAGGAGGCACCATATCACCCACACTAACCCCGCTTATAGCTCAGAGCCTCGGATGGCAGCACGCTATAAACTTCTCAGCATTGATGGCCTTCCTGGGAGCACTTCTCATACTCGGGTGTGCGAAGAGAGAGGGCTCATAGGGGGAGCCAGAAGGCACCTTCACCAGAGTACCTCTTCCTCTTCACCTCAAAATCAACCTCATCCCTTTGTTTTTCTCCCGGAAGCCAGAAGGCTCCTTCGCCTTTATAGTTGTGGGCGGGTATATCCTTAAACTCTTCCCTCTCCATGTCTCCGGGAAGCCAGAAAGCACCCTCTCCGTGGTAAGGGTTCTTCTCAATAGCCCATATAAAGTTCACAGCAAAGACCAACGCTACAAATAACTTGCCCATGATATAACCCCCTTATTAATAATAATAATTATTCTCAATTAATATGTCAAATCATAGATGGAGGCTTAGATACAGAATTGCCTCAAGGGATGTATATAACCACGTCCCCCTTCCCGTTCAGCTTCGCCTGACAGGAGAGGCGCTCCCTCTCCTCAAGTCCTTTCTCCTCTATCGTTTCTGCCTCTTCAAATTCGGGAGGATACAGGTTCTCCATACCCTCCAAGACTATGACCTTGCAGGAGGTGCACTGTCCGTGCCCACCGCAGGCGCTGTCCAGCTCGTAACCGTGCCTGTAAAGGATCTCCATTATGCTCTGGTTCTCTATACCCTCAAACTCCCTGTTCAGGTTCAGAACCCTCACTCTGGGCACGCTTGATGACCTCCTTCAGCCTATCCTCGAGAACCTTCACAGACTCCTCCATGTCCTCCCTCTGGGAGGAGGCAAGTCTCGGGAAGTCGGTTATCTCTATGGTCTCAAGTATGGGTTTCCTATCCCTGTCGTATATTACCCCTATCCACACTCCGTATATGCCCGTTTCCCTCCACTCGGCGGGCTGTGTCTTTGACTCGTAGTAGATCCTGACCTGCCCCTCGCCGAGGACATCGAGTATAGCCTCCCTGTCCTCCGGTGTTATGGGGACCTTGTTTATGTATATGATGTGCTCCTCCCCCTTCTCTAAAAAGTCCTTGAGGGCATGGAGTATCTCGGTAAGTATGGGAACAGCGTTCATCAGCACAGGAGTTCCTCCAGCCCGCGGTTGTACTCGGCCCAGCTCTTTATTCCCTCAAGCCTCCTGATTAGCTCTCCTCCCTTGAAGAATAGAACCACAGGGGCGAAGTAAACCTTGAGCTCGGAGAGCTCTTCAACCTCGTCTATATCGCACCAAAAGAAGGGTATTCTTTCTCCAAAAGTTCTCGCAAGTTCAGGGAATACGATGTCCACATCGAAGATCTCCCTTATCTTTGCAGCATCCTTCTCGGATCTTACGTATAGAACGAAGGTCTCCTTTCCCTCGATGAGTTCCTTCAGCTGTCCCCGTCTGATCTTTTCAAGCTCCTTGAGCCTTTCCATCTTTCTTTTTAACCTCCAGACCCCAGGACCTCAGCTGCTCGGCGGCCATCTCGACGAGCTCAGGTATCTTGGCCTCTATCTCCGGAGATAGGTCTGTCCCGAGCTCTATGGTTTTTGGCTCTATACCCATAACTACTATCTCCTCTGGGCCTCTACCCTTGAGCTCGAGTATGCCGAGAACATCCTGGAAACCTAGCTCATGCATCGAAACCTTCCTCTTGAAGTATCCCCTCACCTCTTCTCCCCGCAGGTTGTAGAGCGTTCCCGGTGAGCCCCCTCCGGAGACGGCATCTAGAACGAGAAGCCTCTCCGCGTCCTCTATAAAGTAAAGAAGATCAAGCCCTAGTGTGCCTCCGTCTATCAGCTTCACACCATCGGGAAGTGCGTAGTCTCTGTAGAGAACCTCGAGGGCTCTTACCCCGAGGCCCTCGTCCGAGAGGAGGAGGTTTCCTATCCCCAGGACCACTACCATACCAGGAGCACACCGAAAACCAGCATCAGGGCCCCAACCAGCTTAGCGAGATTATCCCTCATCAG
>WFPN01000113.1 GCA_015487535.1 Aquificaceae bacterium | reverse complement strand
TTGAGTAAAATCCGTTTTCCCTGTCGAACTCCACACCCCACCTCTCTAGATCTGCTATCCTCATGACCCCGTCACTTACCATTATCTGGGTAGCCTTCTCATCGTTTAGGTACCTGCCTGCCCTCAAGGTGTCCAGGAGGTGAACGTAAGGACTGTCTTTGGGATGAACGGCTCCAGCTATGCCTCCCTGGGAGTAGTAGGTGTTCCCTATACCCCTCGTAAGCAGAACTGGGGAGAGGCCGAGCTCCTTCAAGACTATAGCGGAGGTGAGTCCGGCTATACCGCTTCCACAGACGAGAACCTGGGCTTCCTCTTCGGGGAGCTTCGAGGTGTCAAACTCCAGAAAGTATCTCATTACCTATTCTGAGGATGAGGTTGGTGAGCCTGTCGGGATCGTGCCTCACGAAGGTGTCCTGCTCGCCGATCAGGTCCTCTGCATAGACATTTATGCCTCTCTTGGATATCCTGCCAACGTCAGGAACGACAGGCTCCTGGCCTTCGGATATGTACCTTCTCAGTATATCGTTGGGGGGCATCTTGGTGTTCACCACTACCGCATCTACCCTCTCGAGGCCGGAGAACCTCAGAAATGTATCCAGGTGGTCGTGTGCCGTAAAGTTATCGGTCTCTCCGGGCTGGGTCATAGCGTTCACTATATAGACCTTCAAAGCTTTAGATCTTTTCACTGCTTCCCTTATATCCTCTATGAGCATATTCGGTATTATGCTCGTGAACAAGCTACCCGGACCGAAGAGGATCATGTCTGCGGTCTCTATTGCGGCTATAGCCTCTATGGGGGCCTTGGCCTCCTTAGGTTCTATCCATATATCCTCTACCTTCGCTCCCTTCTTCTTGCCGTACTCGGTTATCTCCTCCTCCCCCTGAACCACCTCACCGTCGGAGAATCTCGCAACGAGGTGAACGTCCTCCACGGTCGAGGGGACTATCTCTCCCTTAGTTCTCAGTATCTGGGAGGTGAGCTTGACCGCCTCGAGAAAGTTGCCGGTAACGTCGGTGAGGGCTGTCAGGAACAGATTTCCAAAGGCATGTCCCTCGAGGCCGTCCCCCTTGAACCTGTATTGGAAGAGCTCCTGCATTATCTCCTCGCTCTCGGAGAGGGCCACTATGCAGTTCCTCACATCCCCCGGTGCGGGGATGTTGTATATCTTCCTCAGCCTTCCGGTGCTCCCTCCGCTGTCGGCCACGGTAACTATCGCTGTAAGCTCCCTTATACCGTCCCCCACCTCCTTCTTCAGACCTCTCAACAGTGTCGAGAGCCCCGTTCCCCCGCCTACTGCAACTACCCTCATGCCTTCACCTCCTCTCTGTATATATCGGTATGTTTCCTCACCATGAGAGTCCCACATCCTCCGAGCTTATCCTTCCTGAACCTTGTAGAGAGTGTAACCCTCACGCCCATGCCTCTCAGTAGGTTGAAGGCGTCTTCGTACTCCTGCTGAGAGACCGGTTCAAAACTACCGACCTTGTTGTAGTAAAGGAGCGTAACTCCTACCCCGAGCTCGAGGGCCGTCTGGCCAAGTCTTACAAGCTCTTCCCTCGAATCGTTTACCCCTTTTAACAGTAAGTACGCAAGGCTTACCTTCTTCCTCTTTTTCCTGGTTAGCAGTGGGAGTTTAACCTTAAGGAAGCTGATAAGGTGCTCTACATTGCCCCCCAGGGGCATTATCTCCTTTCTAGTACGTGGGTCGAGGGAGTGGACTGACACGCTTACCCCGTTGTGGGGCAGGTCTAAGAGCTGGGAGAGATTTCCAAGGGGAAAGCCCGTCGTGTAAAAGGAAACCTTTAAACCCTCGGACCTGAAGAACTCGAAGGCCCTTCTAACGTTCTCCCAGTTGGCGAGGGGCTCCCCTATCCCGGCAACCGCTATCCTCTTTACGGGTAGCAAGCTCCTGGCCAGCGCGTACTGGCTTACTATCTCCTCGTAGCTCAGGTTCCTCAAAAGCCCGTTCCTACCGGAAGCACAGAAGGCACATCTGACGTGGCAGCCTACCTGGGTGGAGATGCATAAGGTATCTCCCCTGTAGTGGACAGCCTCTATCAGGTGCCCGTCCCCGAGTTCAAAGGTGAGGAGCTTGTTCAGCTCGCTCTCAGTTATGGAGAGTAATCTCATGCTTTACGCTTTCCTCCGAGAACCTCCTGCAACATCCACCGCATCCTTTGCAGGCCTCTATGGCCCTTTCGTACCCTTTCGGAAGCAGCTCCTCCAGGTTCATCTCCCTCTTCTTATCCTCTATCTGGAGCAGAACCACGTTCCTCAGAGGGTCCACCTCCAGGAGGGTCGCCACCTTCCCGTCAAGACAGATCTCGCTTCCCTTCTCGGGAAGTATGTGCTTCACAAGGTAGTTCTCCTTCTCGAAGGACATACAGCAAACGAGTCTGCCGCAGGGTCCGGTGAACTTGGAGGGGGAGAGGGGAAGGTTCTGCTCC
>WFPN01000112.1 GCA_015487535.1 Aquificaceae bacterium | reverse complement strand
GGTCGATCTTATCCTCTTCCTGTCCAAGGTAAAGGGTGTGAGGAAGAACTCCAGGGTGGCAGACCTGGGGGCAGGTTTTGGCTTCCTCTCACTGGTCATAGCGAAGAAGTGGGGGTGCGAGGTTCACGCCATAGAAAGGGACAGAAAGATGTTAGAGCTCCTGAAAGAGAACGTAAGGATAAACGGTTTGGAGGACAGGGTAAGGGTAGTCGAAGGGGATGTAAGAAGGGTGGATAGCCTATACAGGAGGGGATATTTCGACGAGGTGGTATCGAACCCGCCCTTCTATCCGAAGGAGTACGGGAAGGAGGATGGGGGCTTTCACTTCGAGGGAGACACCACCCTCGAGGACTTCGTTAGGGCAAGCTCCTATCTACTTAGGGACGGAGGTTATCTCAACCTACTGATACCTTCATTCAGACTTTACGAGCTCTTCTATCTTCTCAGGACACACAACCTCCCGCCCCGCTTCCTCAGCATCATATACCCCAACGTACACAAGGACGGAAAGCTGTGCGTCGTGAACTCGATAAGGAACGTGCCTGGCCCTCTCAGGATAGAACCTCCCCTTGTGATAAACGAGCCCGGTGGAAGCTATACGGAGACGGTGAGGGGGCTCTTAGAGGGCTTTCTATGATGTGCTATAATTAGGGGAATGAAACTCCCTGAAAGGCTTGTAGAGAGGATAGCGAACAGGATAGTGGAGGAGCTGAGCCAGGAGGGCATCATAGAGGCCGAAGATCCCGAGCTCTTCAAGAGGAAGATAATAGGTGTGTTCAAGAAGGCTGAGGAGGAGGAGAGGCTCCTGGACGAGAAGACCAAAGAGATCCTGAAGGAGAAGATGAACCTACTGGAGGAAACGGATCTCGATTACAGGACGGCCTTTAAGGCCGTGAAGGCGAAGCTCGCCGAGGAGATGAAGATAAACGTGAACAGAAGGGAAAGGATGAACCAGGTGGCCAACATGATAAGGGACCTGATAATGGAAGAGGAGACGGTGGAGATATTCGAAGACCCTCCAATTATAAGGAAGAGGATAGTTGAGATACTGAGGGAGGCCGTCAGGGAAGAGGAGGAGATAGAGAGGAACGTGAGGGAGAGGATAAGGAAGTACTCGAAGAACATCCTCGAGGGCACTCCCGAGTGGAACCTACTCTACAGGAGGATATACGAGGACGAGCTCAGGCAGAGGGGGCTCGCCTAAGGCAGGTACACTATCGGGTTTTGCCTAACCCCGTACTTTATAACCTCGTAGTGCAGATGGGGACCTGTGGTCCTCCCCGAAGATCCTACGTAACCCACCACCCTGTTCTTTGAAACCAGCTCACCCCTTTTAACCGCAACGGAGGACATGTGAGCGTAAAGGGTAACGTACCCGTACCCGTGGTATATAACCACAGTGTTCCCGTAACCTCTCACCCAACCTGCGAAGAGAACGTAGCCCGGTGCGGTTGCCACCACCTTGCTACCGTACGGTGCACCTATGTCAACTCCGGCGTGGAACTCTCTCCTTCCCCTTATCCTTCTCCATCCGTAATCGGAGGTTATTATGCCAACAACGGGCCATATATCCGGTCTAGCCTCATCTACGGTCCTAACAGAGAGGAGATCCTGGAGATCCTCCGGCACTTCCTGGGATAGGGGTTCTGGGGGGAGGTAAACCTCCCCTTCCCTTTTTGAAAGCACTCCCCCGGCAAGAAAGAGGAGCAGGCTAAGTAGTAGAGCCTTCCTCATCCAGGTAGAAGACTTCGTCCGAGATCGGTTCGTTCCACCTCTTGAAACCCGGAAGGGTCTCTATCCTGTACCAGGCGGATCTGTACCATATGTCGCTGGGGTTTCTCTTCACGGGAGCTATCTGGGCAGCCTTGGTTTCGGGATGATACTCCCAGTTCATGTAGTGGTTGAAGTCCTGAACTATGTCGGTTATTACCGTCCCGTACTCGTTTATAAGGGTCTCCTGGAACTCCTTCCATCTGAATATGGAAGAGTCCCTCAGGGTGAGACCGAAGTACCCAGAGCAGCCCTCCTCTTTGAGGGTAGCTATGCCCCTGCCTATGAAGGCCCTGAAGGCGGCGAAGGTCTCCGGAGGATCCGTTATGAAGACATCGAACTTTCCGAGCATATCCTCCGGAAAGGGGTTCCTGAGGTCCCAGACCATCGCCTCGGCGTTATCTATACCGAGCTCTTTGAATATCCTGTTGTCAAAATCGATCAGCCTTTCGTCTATGTCTATCACGAGGACCCTTCTAGCCTTCCTGGTGAGAGCGACAGCAAGTCCCGTTAGGTCGTCTTCGGCACCCATAACTATGATGTCCTTACCTCTGAGATCGCCCCTCGAATCTATAAAGAGAACCCTGGAAACCGTTGTCTCAGGCGTTACCGAACCTTGGTCGTAGTCCCTTATAGCCTTAGGTCTATCCTTGGCGAGCTCGACGAAGGTTCTGTAAAGCTCCTTGTCCGCATAGAAGGGGTAACCCCTGCCCTCGCAGGCCTGACAGGAGTAATCCACCACCGGTTCAATCCCAAGCTCGGCCACGAGGTCGTAGCCCTTCTGGGTCAGGAGTATGTCCTCCTTGTCGTTTATAAATAGCACGCCTTCCGAGATCAGCTTCTTAACTATGCCGGCAGCGGCTGGCACAGGAAGGTCCGAGAGATCCACTATCTTCCAGAAGTCTCCCGTAACGAGCGCGGCGGACAGGACCCTCTCAACGTTTCTCGTGTGAAGCCTGACCTTGGTCTCCTTCTGAACCTCCTCAGCTAT
>WFPN01000111.1 GCA_015487535.1 Aquificaceae bacterium | reverse complement strand
AATGTGGTCAAAAGAATACACGAGGAGGTTGGCCTGACGGTGATGGCCCATCTCACCTGCATAGCACACACGAGGGAAGAGCTCATCGATATACTCGAGGACTACAGGAGTATCGGGATAGAAAACATACTCGCTCTGAGGGGAGACGTCCCGAGGGATCAGCCCGACTTCAGACCTCCCGAGGGAGCCTGCAGGTATGCGAGAGAACTTGTTGAGCTCATAAGGGATAGGTTCGGGAACTACTTTTCGATAGGGGTTGCCAGCTACCCGGAGGGACACCCGGAGTCTCCCAACATGGAGTGGGAGGTAAGGTTCTTCAAGGAGAAGGTCGAGGCCGGAGCGGACTTTTCCATAACCCAGATGTTCTTCGAAAACAGGTACTACTACGAGTTTGTTGAGCTGTGCGAAAGAGCGGGGATAGATATACCCATAATTCCCGGCATAATGCCGATCACCAATTTCAAGCAGATAAAGAAGTTCGCCAGCATGTGCGGGGCAACCATACCCCAGTCCCTGATAGAGAGAATGGAACCGGTGGAAGACAGGCCCGAGGAGGTGGCAAAGATAGGGATAGAGTTCGCTATAAAGCAGTGCGAAGATCTTTTAAGGAACGGAGTCCCGGGCCTTCACTTCTACACACTGAACAAATCAAAAGCCACCCTGGAAATATACAGAGCTATAAGGGATCTGGTCCCGGTCAGGGACCTATATGCCTGACGAAGGAGGGAACCTCCTCGCTCCTGAGCCAGCCTGCCTCTTCCAGCTTTTCGTCCACAAAATTCTTATCTTTCTTGAGTTTTTCTGCTAAATACTCCACGAACCCAGCCCTGTTGCCCTTGAACTTCTCTATCTCCTCATCGCTGACCTCCGGGAACCTGGAGATTATCCTTCTCTTCACCTCCTCCCAGGCAGCCTTGTTCTCGTAGAGAACGAACTTCTTGTCCCTGACCCCGGTCTTCGTCACCAGCTCCTTCAGTCTCTGGACTATCTCCGGGTCGTAGGTGAGTATCGCCTCTGCCATAACCGGATCTAGGGTGTAATAGACACCGAAGAGCTTACCCAGGAGCCTCCTCTTGGTCCTTATGAAGAGCGTGAGCTTGTCCTTCACCTCTTCGAGCCTCTCGTATAGGAGCTCCCAGTAGTTGAGCATCTCGAGCTCAAGTCCGCCGAGGTACCTTATGTGGGCCGTAAGCTCGCTTATGCTGAAGCCCTTCAGCTCCTCCTGGACAGCTTTCTTCTCTTTATCAACCCTTGTGTCCCCATAATCGGCGTGGGCGTCCGTGTGAACGGGGGGTATTATGTGGTAGTGCTCCGACTCCCAGCCAGCCTTCCTCAGGATCTGTTCTGCCCCGGATTCGTCCAGGTTGTACCTCTCCATAAGGAGCTTCTTCAGACCCTCCCTGTCCTTCTTGTATTTGTCGAGCTCCTCGTCCGGTATGTCCACCTCGACGTAAACCAGTCTCTCTTCACCGTTCTCGCCCCTGAGGATTACGTTCTTCCTGCCGTTTATGTTCCTCTTGATAAACTCCCAGTCCTCTTCTGTCATCACAGGCTCGGGATGCCAGCGGGAATCCATCTCGCTCTCGAGCTCCAGGTAAGGCACCGTCTCGTACCACGTAGCCTTGGTTAGCTTCTCTTCTATGAGTTCCTCAGGCTCTCCCAGTCTGTCCTTCACATACTCAACGAACTCCTTTCTCTTGAACTTGAACTTGTCTATCTCATCGAAGGTGAGCTGTGGGAAGAATATCTTGAGCTTGTACCTTATGTAGTCCCAGTTTCCGAATAGGTTCTGGGGCTCTAAAACCTCCTCGAAGTAGGGATGCTTCTTCATAAAGTCGAAGTAGTACGAGATGTACTGCCTAACCCTCGGATCCGTGTTGATGAGGGCCTCCATGAACTTTGGATCGAACTCCTTTATCATCGAGAGGAGCCTAGCTATGTTCACCTTCTTTATGTTGTGAAGATGGCAGAGCTCTATGGCGTAGCTCTTAGGTATCCTGTCGTTTATCTTGCAGTACTCGTTCATAACCTCCATCTCCCTCTTCAGCAGCTCCCTGAGAAGCACCAGCTTCTCTATCTGTGTCAGCTCTTGCTTCAATACAAGTGTTTCAAAGACTCCCATGATCCTACCCTCCTTGGTTATCTATAATACGCCCGTTTTCGGTTTTATCCGTGATCTAAGGCAGCTCTGTGCCGTTTATAATTGAGAGGGTGCACAATCTGACAGGTAAGCTCTCGAAGGTAATCCACACCCTTCTCAGGGTAACTATGTACCTTCTGATAATATTCGGCATAGCCCTTCTAGTGAAGGAGCTTGATCTCGGATCCCTCTCCTTCCACGTCCTTGTGAAGGAGCTCACGGTGAGGATACTGGAGCTCGTAGTTCTCTACGAGCTATTCAAGGCTGTGATGAGTATATTCGAGCACGAGAGGGTCAAGCTCATATTCCTGGTGGACGCGAGCATCTCTTTCATCCTGAGGGAGCTGATAATAGTTATCTATTCCAACAAGCTAACCCTCGAGCTATCGATGTCTCTTGCCCTGATACTTCTGGTGCTCGGTCTGCTGAGGATAGGTGTGGTCAGGTTCTCTCCGGACTCCTGAGGGAAAGAACCTTCATAGCTTCCCCGAAAACGTAGGAAGGCTCTATTTCAAGACACCTGTAATCGCCAAACCTGCACTCGCCCTTTCCGTGCACATCGCACGGCTGACAGTCTAGATTCTTTATAACAACCCTTCCCTCCTCCGGATACAGGGAAAAGCCTAAGGTAGGATGGGTCCCCCCGTATATCTGAACCGACGGGGTTCCAACAGCTCTCGCACAGTGAAGCAATCCCGAGTCGTTCCCGATAAAGAGCGTGGAGAGCTTCATCACGCCAAGAACGTCCGGTATGGATAACCTTCCGCAAAGGTTCACACCCTTCACGCTACCCAGGGTTTTCCTGTCCTCCTCGTCACCGAGCCAGACCACGCTAAAGCCGTTCTCCATGAAGAGCTCGGCCAGCTCCTTGAAGTAGGGGTACCTCTTCTTCCTGTACCTTGCCCCCGGCCCTAGGGCCACGAACTCGCCTTCGGGTAGGAACTCCCTCAGCTTCTCCAGCCTTTCGTCTGACACGATTATCCTCGGCCTCGCCGGTCCCTTTGGCTCTTCGATAACCCTGAGGTAGCTCTCGGTGACGTAGTAGATCTTTCGAAAGGCCTTAAACTTGACGGAGAGCCTTCTCCTAACGGCATCCTTCCTGTAAGAGAGCCATCTTCCTCTTAGCTTCCTTTTGAGCATAAAGGTCTTAAGGTTCCTGTGAACGTCTATGAAGAGGTCAAAACTTCTCTCCTCTAGCTCTCTCAGGAGCTCCTTCGAGAATAGATCCGACTTAGTAGTCCCTATCGCCGTTATCCTCCAGTCGTCCTCGAAGAGCTGATCGTAGGGCTTGAAGGTGAGTATGAAGGGCTTGTATCCCTTCTCTATAAGGGGATCTATCAGGACCGAGGTGAGGGCTACGTCTCCGAGGGAGGAGAGACGAACTATGAGGGCCTTCTTCATCAGCCACCGCTTACGGGGGGAATTACGGCCACCCTCTCGTCCCCCTCCAAGTTGAAATCATCGTCCACGTACTCTTCGTTTACGGCGAACTTGACCTTATCGAGCACCTCTCTGACTTCAGGGTGCTTCTCCTTCAGGACTTCCCTTAGCTTGCCCACAGAACCCCTGAACTCTATCTCCTCCTCAGAAATCCCGAGCTTCTCTCTGATAACCGAGAAGTAGGCTACCCTTGGCATGAGTTTAAATATAAACTAAAATTTCCCATAGGATGGAGGAGACGGGGAGGATAACGGACTTCCTGAAAAAGAGCGTTATATTCCGCAACCTTCCGGAGAGGGACCTCAGGAAGATATCCCTCAGCTTCGAGATCATAGATCTGCCCATGGGAGAGATCCTCTTCTACGAGAAGGAGCCCAGCAACGATATGTACATAGTCCTCGAGGGAAAGGTGAGGGCCTCCCTCTTCGACGAGCACGGGAACGAGCTGGTTCTCGCAGAGCTAGGTCCTGGAGAGTTTATAGGGGAGATGGGTATAATAGACCAGCTTCCGAGGTCTGCTACCGTACTGGCCGAAGAGAACACGAGGCTTGCCGCACTTCGGAGGGACGTCTTTCTCAGGATAATCAAGGAAAACCCGGATATAGCACTCAACGTGATAAAGGCCCTTGTTGCCAGGCTCAGGAGAACGGACGATATGGTTGAGGCCCTCGCCTT
>WFPN01000110.1 GCA_015487535.1 Aquificaceae bacterium | reverse complement strand
TTCTTCCTAGAAGAGATGAAGAGGGTGCTGGAGACCGCCAGGAGGTATAAGGAGCCGTTATCGCTGATGATACTCGATGTGGACAACTTCAAGAGGATAAACGATGAGTACGGGCACGATGTGGGAGACCTGATCCTTAAGCAGCTCGCCCAAGTTATCAAGAAGAATACGAGATCCTCAGACATAGCGGCAAGATGGGGTGGTGAGGAGTTCGTTATAGCGCTCCCGAAGACGGACGAGAAGGGAGCCCTCATGGTGGCGGAAAGGATAAGGCAAGAGTTCAAAAGATCGAAGGTAAAGGTGGATGGGGAGGAGATCGGAACCACCGTGAGCATAGGCGTGGCCGTCTTTGACGAGGGGTACGATCTAGATAGGCTCATAAAGGAGGCGGACGAAGCGCTTTACGAAGCCAAGAGGACAGGGAAGGACAAGGTTGTCATACATAGAGTGGAAGATCGAGAGCAGGGTTAGCCAGAGCCCTTATTATCATCTCCTCAACCGCTCTCTTCGTGGGTTCTTCCATCTCCCTTCTGAGCTTCAGGAACATATGAAACAGGACTCCCGATGCCTCGAGACCTAAACCTCTGTCGGCGAGTACCTTCTCCTCCCAGCTTCTTATCTTCCCGTTCAGGATCTTCAATATCCTGTTATTGGGGTTAAACCTAGGATACCTCGGTACACCTACGAACTGGTAACCCCTAACCCTACCTTCTCGGAAAAAGACCTTGACCAGGTAGTTTCCCCTCTCCACGAAGAGCTCTTCCTCAGCGTCCTCAAACAGCCCTCCGGATCCGGCGGTTACGGTTCTCGTCTTCACAGCGTTGTAGTCCACGAGGCCCGGATTTTTAACCTTTTTCCCGGCGAGGTTGAAGCCGGCCACGTACCCTGCCTGCTGGGCTGGAGGGAAGAGGGCTATCCACCTGTGGTTGCCCCAGACGTCTATCCCCGAGGCTATATCTCCCGCCGCGAAGACATCTGGGTCTGAAGTCTGCTGGAACTCGTTCACGAGGATACCACCTATGGGCCTCCCCAGCTTCTTGTCCATATGGATCTCTATGTCCGTTCCCTCAACGAGGTAGGTCCTCGGCCTAACACCGGTCGAGATTATCACCATGTCCGCTTCAACGAAGAAGCTCCTATCGGATCCCCTAGGCTTTATCTCCACAGCCTCGACCCAACCCTTTCCGTGAAAGGCAACCACCTGATGTTCGAGATAGATCTTTATACCCGTTTCCTTCTCCAGGGTCTCGGTGTATATCCTTCCCATCTGATGGTCGAGCATCCTCGGAAGGGCCCTGTCGAATATCTCCACCACCGAGACCTCTACACCGAGATGGTGTAGAGTTTCCGCATCCTCTATGCCTATAGGCCCGGCGCCCACTATGACCGCTCTCTTCACTTTCCCTGAGGTTATCCACTCCCTTATCTTGAGAGCATCGTCGAGGGTCTTGGCGGTCGTTATGCCGGGAAGCTCCACTCCCTCTATGGGCGGGACGAAGGCGTAGGCTCCCGCGGCGAGGAGGCATCTGTCGTAGGGGATCTCTTCTCCATCCTTAGTTATAACAACCTTCCTCCTGTTGTCTAACCTGATAACCTCCTTACCCGGACGGAAGTCCACCCTGTACTTTTCGTAGAACTTTTCACCACCCTTGTAGAAGAGAGCCTCAGATAGTATGTCGTCCCTGATGACGTTCTCCATACAGTTGGGGGCGTAGGTGGGATGCTTTTCGTCCGAGAGGAGGATTATCTCGCTCTCGGTATCCACCTTCCTAAAAGCCTCGATTGCACTCGCCGCCGCCGGTCCGTTCCCTACGATTACTAATTTCATCCGTTCAATACCTTGTTGGTTTCCTCTCTGGCTCGCTTTACTATGAAAAAGAAGGTCCCCAGCATGGCAAGTGCAATTATAAACGCAGCCGCGTAAGCTACGAACTCCTTCACTTTTCTAGCCTCCTCAAAAGATCTTCCACTGTTAAATATAAAGCTAGCGTACCTGACAAGAAGAAAACTTCAAGAACTGAGCCTAAAAGTATCAAAAAGACAGCTGGCCCTTCATCTGCTTTAAAAAGAAGGCCTGCTACACCTCCCGCTGTAGTGATATCCAAGAGTATAAGTGCCTTAAGAAGCTCGGTATAAAACCTTATTCTCTCTTTGATAGCCTCCTCTTTCACTTTCAAAGCCTCATTATGTACTCCACGCAGGTCCTCACTCCGAAGCCGGTTCCGCCCTGGGTGTAATACCCGTAATCCTCCCTCGACCATGC
>WFPN01000109.1 GCA_015487535.1 Aquificaceae bacterium | reverse complement strand
TAGCTGGCGACCCCTATGGAAAAGTAATCGCCGAACCTTTCCCTTATCAGCTCCACGAGCTCCTTGGCGTATTTGCAGGCTCCTTCGGGAGGTCTGAAGTCGGGCTGGTCCCTGGGAACGTCCCCCCTCAGGGCCAGTATGTTCTCTATCCCGATCCTCCTGTAGTCCTCGAGTATATCGATGAGCTCTTCCCTCGTGTGTGCTATGCAGGTGAGATGGGCCATCACCGTCAGGCCAACCTCCTCGTGTATTCTTTTGACCACATTCCTCGTTCTGTCCCTCGTGGATCCTCCGGCCCCGTAAGTTACGGAGACGAATGTGGGCTTCAGGTCTTTTAGCTCCCGTATCGTCTCAAAGAGCTGTCTCTCACCCTCAGAAGTCTTGGGAGGGAAGAACTCGAAGGACACGGAGAAGATCCCCTTCCTTAGCAGGTCCCCTATCCTCACCCCTTGGCCTCCGCTCTACCGAGCATCATCTCTATAAGGGCTATTATCTTCATCTTGCAGGGGGCGGGAGCCTTCGTGAACATACCTAGGGCATCTATCAGCCTGTTTACCTCTTCAGGGGAATTAGAGTCTGCAAAGTTCTTCAGAAGCTCGATAACCCCCTCTATCTCCGAGGAGATCTTCTTGTCGGAAAGAACCTCCTCCACGCTCTTGCCGTCCCTGAACTTTCTGAGGGCTTTCATGCACTTGACTATGAGGTCATCCCTGAACTCGGACCACTTGAGGTCGGAAAACCTCAGGACTACCTCGAGAAAGGTCTCAAAGGTGTTCATAGTTAAATAATTCTATATCGTCGAGGCTATCCTTTCCCATCCAGAGCATGAAGAGCCTCTCCACCCCTATGGAGCAACCGGCGCATGGGGGCATGCTGTGGTGCGCTTCGATGAACCTCTCGTCTATAGGAAGACCCCTCTTCTTAGCTTCAGCTTCCAGCCTCCTCCTCACCTCGTAAGGGTTAGTCTCCTCCGTCCAGCCGTTGGCAAGCTCTATCCCCTTTATGAAGAGCTCAAACCTGAGCGCTACGTTTCCCCTCACCTTGGCAAGGGCACAGAGCCTTTTGGGGAAGTCCTTTAAGAAGGCGGGCCTTTCAAAGCCGAGCTTTCTCTCTACCTCTATAAAGGCCCTGTAGAAGAGGGTCTCCCAGTCTTCTCCATCCTCGTAATGGATGCCCTTTCTATCGAGGGCCTCCCTTAGATCCTTTTCCCTGTCGCTTAGCCCTATTCCCAAATACCTTTCAAATGCCTCCGCTACGCTAATTTCCTCAAACTCATTAAAGCCAAACAGCTCCGAGAGGAGCTCCTTTATCTCCTCAATCAGAAATCTGTAATCACCTTCCACCTTGTACCACTCGAGCATGTGAAACTCCAATCTGTGGAGTTTTCCACGTTCACCGTTCCTGAATACCTTGGCTATCTGGAATATGTCCCTTTTGTACTTTGAGAGTATCTTCTTCATCGAGTACTCGGGGGATGTCTGAAGCCAGAGGGTCCTGTTCTCTTTCCCCAGTCTAACCTCTACAGGAATAGGATCTACGTTGGAGTCCAGGTTGGGAGACTCCAGTAGTATCGGCGTTGAAACTTCCAGATAACCCCTCCTCCTGAAGAAATCCCTGAGTCGGTTTATGAACTCGTCCCATCTTTCCAGGAGCATGGGAGCATATAATTTTAATTCGATGAGGGTCAGGTTCGAGTCCACGGGTATAAAGGACGAGGAGAAGGTGAAGGAGATCCTCAGACAGAGAGGATACTCGGTTTATACCTGGTCGGACGCTCCCGGAACGTACTACCCGATCCACACCCATCCAGACAGGGAGGTCAGGTGGGTCGTGGAAGGAGAGGTAACTATAGGCGCAGAGGGAAAGGAGATAGTCCTGAGAGAGGGGGACATGATAGAGCTCGAGCCAAACACACCCCACTGGGCTAAGACCGAAAAGGGCGTGAGATACGTGTGCGGGTCTAAGTGATGGGAAAGGTGATAAGGTTCCCCTCGGACGGAGGGGAGGAAAGGGAAGAAGGTAGAGAGGAAGGCTCCAGGAGGCTATCCCAGGAGGAGTTCCTAGCACTCGTGGAGCCGTTCAGGGACGGCCTTAAAAAGCTCTACCCCACCCAGGTGGAGGACATACTCGGGATAGCGGGATTCGGGGAGAGGAACGGTAAGGAATGCTTCGTTATGGGAGTCCTTATCTGGCAGCACCAGAAACAGCCCGGGCCGATAGCCTCCACATTCCTCGCCGTGTTCGTGAACGACAAACTTGAAAAGGTCTCATTCCTTGAGGCCAAAAACAATTACTGGGACTGGAGGTTGATGATCGAAACCTACCAGACGCGCTTCAACACCAAAGAGATGTTCAAGGAGCTCCAGAGACTCCGCGAAGAGGTCCTGAGTGGAAATCTACCCACTTAGGCCTTATATTAGTCAGCTATGGGTTTCAATTTAGGAATAGTCGGCCTCCCGAACGTGGGCAAATCCACCCTCTTCAACGCCCTTACCCAGACGGCCAAAGCTCAGGCGGCGAACTATCCCTTCTGCACGATAGAGCCGAACGTGGGCGTTGTGGAGGTCCCTGATGAGCGGCTCTACAAGATAGCCGAGCTCGAGAAGTCGAAGAAGATCACCCCCACCTTCATAGAGTTCGTGGACATAGCTGGCCTGGTGAAAGGGGCGAGCAAGGGGGAAGGTTTAGGAAATCAGTTCCTCTCCCACATAAGGGAGGTGGACGCGATAGCGATGGTCCTCAGGTGCTTCGAGAACCCGGACGTGGTCCACGTGGAGGGGAGCGTTGATCCCGTTAGGGACGCGGACATAATAGACATAGAGCTAATAGCCAAGGATCTTGAAACCGTAAACAAAAGACTCGAAAAGGTTGAAAAGACCGCCAAGGGCGGTGATAAAAAGGCTAAAGAAGAGCTCGAACATCTCAAGACTATAAAGGAGATCCTAGAGAATCTCGAACCTCTCAGAAGGCACAAGGATAAGCTCTCCAAAGAGGCCTGGGATTACGCCACAAAGGAACTCTTCCTTCTCACCACAAAGCCTGTCATGTACATAGCCAACATAGGGGAGGAGGACCTTCCCGAGGGTGAGAACAACCCCCACGTTCAGAGGGTTAAAGAGCGGGCGGAAAAAGAGAACGCTCCAGTGGTGGTGGTCTGTGCGGAGATAGAGGCCCAGCTCGCCGGTCTCGAAGATGAGGAGAGGAAAGAGCTTCTGGAAGTCTACGGACTCTCTGAGCCGGGTCTTAACAAAGTGATAAGGGAGGGCTACAGACTGCTGAACCTGATCACCTTCTTTACCGCCGGGGAGAAGGAAACGAGGGCCTGGACCGTGGTAAAGGGAACCAAGGCCCCCCAGGCGGCGGGAAAGATCCACTCGGACATGGAGAGGGGCTTCATCGCAGCGGAGGTGATAAACTACGAGGACTACGTAAGGGCAGGATCTATGACGAAGGCCAAGGAGATGGGCCTCGTCCGCTTGGAAGGAAAGGACTACGAGATCCAGGACGGGGACATAGTCTATTTCAGGTTCAACGTCTGAAGGGAGGTAAAGGATGAGAAAGTCAGAGCTCATAAGCATGCTCCTCTACGACGTAGCCTTGGAGCACTCAGCGATAGTCCAGTACCTCTACCACATATTCCTGATAGGGAACCCTGAGATAACGGAGGAGATAGAGAAGATAGCCCGTCAGGAGATGAGGCATATGAAGTGGTTCGCCCAGAAGGTAGTCCAGCTGGGAGGTCAGGTGGAGTTGAAGAGGATAGAGGAGGAGATAAAGGTCGGAGGACCCGACTGGGCGAGCATGTTAGAAAGCGACGTGAACGCAGAGCAGCTCGCCATAGAGACCTACACAAAACAGCTCGAGGAGGTCAAGGATGACTCAGTGAAGAAACTCCTCGAGAGAGTCATAAACGACGAGTCCCAGCACAAGCACGAGTTCTCGGAGCTCCTAGAGCAGGTCAAGAGCATGGAGCTGAGCGAGGAGGAGAAGAAGGAAGCAGACAGAAAGACGGTAGAGCTCCTGAACAAGCTCCTTCAGGAGGAGTACAGGATAATCCTCGACTACCTTCACAACTTCTTCCACTCGAAGGACTGTGAGTACAAGGATATAATGCTAGACCTTGCAATAGAGAGCATGGTCCACATGGGAGAGCTGGGGGAGAAAATAGGAGACATGGGAGCAACCCCAGACCTTTCCATGCCTGAGCTCAAGAGAACGAAGGACGTCGAGTCCCACATACTCTACGAGGAGAGCTCGAAGGAGGAGTACATAAGGAGGGCAAAGGAGGTCTCCGATCCTAAGATAAGGAACCTACTGGAGTGGATAGAGAAGCAGGAAGACTACCACAAGCAGAGGCTCCTGGAGTTCCTCAGAAGAATGAGGAAACTGAGCGTGGGAGACCTCAGGAAGAGAGACTGAGTCTGCCTTCGAGGTCCTTCACGAACTGGTAAGCTGTCCTTCCGGAGAAGTTTCCCCTCTCGGTTGCCCATCTGAGGGCCTCGTCCACTAGCCTTTCTTTGGGAACAACGATCCCACGCTTGCTGACGTAGTGCTCCACTATCCTGAGGTAGGTCCCTTTATCGAATGGGTAGAAGGCGAGTCTTATACCGAACCTCTCTATGAGGGAGATCCTCTCGTGAAAGCTGTCCGTTGGAAACTTATCTCCCTCGTCCCCGTTCGGGACCAAATGCCTCCTGTTGGATGTGGCGTAAACGAGCACGTTCGACGGTCTTTCCTCTATATCCCCATCAAGTAAGGACTTTAAGAGCTTGAAGGACTCCTCGCCGGGCTCGAAGGATAGGTCGTCGAAGAAGAGGATAAACCTCTGGAGTTTTCCTCTAAGGACCTGGTAAAGGTCGGAGAGGGAAGGGATCTCCCACTTGTGGAGCTGGATTATCCTAAGACCCTCTTCGGCAAAGGGCTTCAGGAGTGATCTTACCAAGGAGGACTTTCCCGTTCCCCTGTCACCCCACAGGAGGACATCGTTGGCGGGGTAGCCCCTAACGAACTGGGCTGTGTTCCTGAACAAGATTTCCTTCTGGGAATCGACGCCCAAGATGTCCTCAG
>WFPN01000108.1 GCA_015487535.1 Aquificaceae bacterium | reverse complement strand
TTCCGTAGCTGTTCCAGTATTACTAATAGCATTACCAGCTATATCTTGGAAAGCTCCAGCTATTCCTGTAAAGTCGTAAGTATAAGCATCCAAACCAAGAACCCTTAAATCACCAACTTTGACACCTGAAACGGTAGTAGTAGTGCTCGAAGTTTGATTTCCAGCACCGCCTTTTATAAACTGCCCAAGGTCTATCTGAGTATAAGTTGTATTACCACCATCTGTTACAGATATTTCTACAGCTATGGTTTCTCCTTCTGTTTCAAGAATAAGCTTATTATCAACAGCTTTAGCTACAAGGCTTAAGTTTCTCGAAGAAGCCTCTGTGTTAATAGCAGAAACCAAACCTTCTAGTGTTATTACATCACCACCATTGTAGGTAATAGTAAAATCTGCTGTTTCTTCAGGTCCAACATAGAAACTAATAGTCACTGTATCATCACTATCTACACTAATGTTGGTCCAAGTCAAATCAGCCTCACTTGAATTGCTTGCTTTCGCAGTTATACCAAGTTCATTCAAAGTAGAGTCTGAATTTACCCAGTCCGCTATCCTCTTAGCATCAACTATCTCATCTGCTGTAGGTGTCAAAGTCACTCCAGCAATACTTATAGTTTCGGTAGTTTGGAACTCAAAATCTGTACTGTTAATAACATTTACGACAGTGTTTGTTCCTGCATTGGGCTTACCATAGAAGTCCAGGACATACGCTCCTAAGTCTTTTGCCTTCAAGCTGCTTATACTTATATTCACAACCTGACCGCTTCTCGGTCCATAGTGGATATACTTCCCAGTAAACGTCCCATCCAGCAGCTTTATCCCGTTGTACTCGGTATCCGTTCCTATCTTCTGGATCGCATCAACGAGATTTTGGATCTCCCTCTGGAGCGCTGCTCTCGCGTTCGGATCGTTTATGTCGTTAGCCGCGTTCTCCGCCTTTACGTAGATCTCCTTCAGCTTGTTGTAGATCTGACCGGCGGAGTTTTCGGCTATCTGGAGCGCGGAGATTCCCGTCTGGATGTTCCTGTTACCCTGCTCAAGACCGGCGGAGACAAGGGCAAGCTGGTCCGCTATGAACAGGCCTGCGGAATCGTCCGCAGCGTTCAGGATCCTGAGACCCGTCGAGAGTCTCAGGAGTGACTTGTTCATAAGCCTGTTGTTGGTCTCCAGCGCGGTCTGCGTAACCGCCGCTGAGTAGTTAAAGTTGATTCTCAGAGCCATGGCTGACACCTCCTTTTAGGTTTTGTCGAATATCTATATCGGCGATCCGGTAAAGTTTTTTAACACGGGGCTAGGAAGAGGTTAGTAAGGATGCTATATTCTAAAACCGTGGACTTCAAGAAAGCCCTTTAGGAGCTTCTGAAAGAGGTAAAGGAAAAGACAACCAAGCATTACGGGAACAGACTCGTATCCCTTGTGGTATTCGGCTCCGTTGCAAAGGGGAAGGCCACACCTGAGTCTGACGTTGATCTCCTCATAGTTCTTGAGGACAAACCAAAGGGTTCCTACGAAACCTACATGGACTTTTACGAGAATGTGGAGAGCAAACTCAAAAGCCTTGAGAAGCTAGGGATGAGACTCTCACCCATATTCCTCAGAAAATCTTCCCTTAGGGAGGATATACCCTGGCTGTGGGATACTGAGTTTATAGTGCTGTACGATAAAGAGGGCTTCTTCAAGAATTTCCTAAAGAAGCTTGAGAGGTTTAAGAGTAAGATAAAGCTTATAAAGAAACCTATGCCTCACTTTGTGCTTAAGGATGGTGTGAAACGGTAAAATAGTCAAAGGATGAGCAAAGAAGGATTGAAAGAACGCAAAAGTTACTACGAAAAACTGATGGGATGGTTACTGGCCGGATTCCTTGCCCTTATAGGTGGTCTGTCCGGACTTGTCATAGGAGAGTTGGAAGGTGTTAGGCTCCTACTGTTCATAATCGGAGTTCTGGCTTTGCCTGTTTTCTTCAGCGCTATCTTGGTCTTGCATTTTTCCATCATTGACATTATTAAAAAATTGGAGGAAAGTGATGGACGTTAAAGATATCGTAAGTGTAGTAGGTATACTTATAATGGGTGGGTCTCTGATATACCTTCTGTGGACAATCCGTTCTTCAATAGAAAAGGAAAGGGAGAAAACAGCTAAGAGCTAAAGAGCTCTATCTCAACCCTGCCGGGTTAAAATAATTCCTCCATGGAACTCCTCTTCGAGCTCTCTAAAGAGGGAAGGAAGGGCTACAGGCTCCCTGAACTCGACGTCCCGGAGGTAGAACTTTCAGAGGTCATTCCGGAAGGTTACGCAAGGGAAGATCTGAACCTCCCTCAGCTATCGGAGCTCGAGGTAGTAAGGCACTTTACTAAACTTTCCCAGCTCAACTACGCAATAGAAACCACGATGGTACCACTCGGCTCATGCACTATGAAGTACAACCCGAAGATAAACGAAGAGCTCGCAAGAATTGCGGGTTTTACAGAAGTCCACCCACTAACTCCGGAGGAGTTCGTTCAGGGAACTCTCAGGGTTGCTTACGAGCTCAAAGAACTACTTAAAGAGCTGGGTGGTTTTGCGGACGTATCCTTGCAGCCAGCGGCGGGGGCGCAGGGGGAGCTCCTGGGGCTTCTCTTGATCCTCGCCTACCATAGGGACAGGGGAAACGACAGAAAGAGAAAGGTCATGATCCCGGACTCGGCCCACGGGACGAACCCGGCCTCTGCGGCTATATGCGGCTTTGAAGTGGTAACTGTAAAGAGCGACGAGAACGGAGAGCTCGACTGGGACGACTTTGTAAAGAAGCTGGACGACGAGACGGCAGCGCTAATGATAACGAACCCGAACACCCTCGGGATATTCGAGAGGAAGGTAAAGGACATGGCGGATGAGCTGCACCGCAGAGACGCTCTCCTTTACATGGACGGGGCGAACTTCAACGCCCTCGTCGGGGTAGCGAGGCCGGGAGACTGGGGCGTGGACGTTATGCACTTTAACCTCCACAAGACCTTCTCTACCCCACACGGCGGGGGAGGTCCCGGCAGCGGTCCCGTCGGCGTTTCCGAGAGGCTCAAGCCCTACCTCCCCGTTCCACAGGTTGAGTTCGATGGAGAGAAGTACTACCTTAGCTGGGATATACCCAAGAGCGTGGGCAAGCTCCTTGGCTTTTATGGGCACTTCGGTATGTGGCTCAGAGCCATGGCCTACATACTGAGCTACGGAAAGGAGATAGACAAGGTTGCGAAGTACGCCGTCCTGAACGCGAGGTATCTCAGATACCTGCTGAAGGGCACATTCAACGATTCTTACTCCCACGTTCCCTGTATGCACGAGTTCGTCCTTTCTGCGACGAACCTCCTTAAGTACAAGACGAACGCCATGGGCGTTGCTAAAAGGCTTCTTGACTACGGTTTCTACGCCCCTACCGTTTACTTTCCACTCATAGTTCGGGAAGCTCTGATGATAGAGCCCACGGAGACCGAAAGTCCTGACACGCTCAGAAAGTTCGCAGATGCTTTAAAAAGCATACTCAGGGAAGCAAG
>WFPN01000107.1 GCA_015487535.1 Aquificaceae bacterium | reverse complement strand
CTGCTAACCAATTGTTCTAAGCTGTCTCCATCCCTGTAGGCCGTTATGCCTATGCTAACGCTCAGGCTCTCCCCACCGTGCAGTCGTAACCTCTTCTTCACCTCGAGCCTCAGCTTCTCGGCGACAGCGGTCCCTCCATCCAGGTCCGTCTGGGGCATCAGGATCAGGAACTCTTCACCACCCCACCTTGAGATCACGTCCGTTTCCCTCAGAACGCTTCTCATCAGATCCGATACCTCCAGGAGGATCTCGTCTCCCTTCTGATGGCCGCAGGTATCGTTCACTAGCTTGAAATCGTCTATATCAACCATCAGCAGACAGAAGGATGTACCGTACCTCTCAGACCTGCGGAGCTGCTCATCTATCAGCTCTATCATCTTCCTTCTGTTGTACAGCCCTGTTAGAGGATCCTTCTCCGCGAGCCTCTCCAGCTTGCTGTTCGCCTCCTTCAGCTCCCTGGTTATGGAGTTCACCAAAGACACAAGGGCCCTGAACCTCATCAGCTCCCTGTCAGGTCCTTCCTCAATATCCTGGTCTTCTCGGCCGTAAACCTTGGGGTTTTCCGCCAGGGAGATAGAGGTGAAGGTGTAGTTCATAAACCAGTTCCTACCCTCCTTAGTGAAGAACTCTCCGTATGTCAGGAAACCTGAGGTGGGAGCTAAGCTCTGTAGGTACCTGCTCTCCACCTCCGCCTCGTTCCCCATCAGGTACTTCCTTCCCAGACAGGTATAGACAAATATGCTCTCGGAGGGGACCTCTCTAAAGCGCTTGAGGTTGTCCGCAGCCGAGGAGAGCATTATTCCTGTATCCCATATGCTGAACCTAACCTTCTCCCCTTCCCTTATGGCCCCCTCGTACACCATAGAGCCGTCCTCATCCATACCTAGGCAGGCCCTTGCAAGGAGCGTCCCTTCTCTCTCAAATACGAGGGGAAACTCTATGGCAATATGAGGTAGGTCCTCCGCCTCCGCACCCAAATAGTCCTTGTAGATTTCGATCACAGGCCTTCCCTCTATCTCGTATATCCTGTTCCCCTTAGCCTTGGTTACCTCCATCTCCTTACCTATTGGCACCCAGGCCAGGTTGTAGTAGCCGTTTAAGTAAAGTCTCTCTGTGTTCACAGAGGCACAGACCACGCCCCTGCTTGTAACATCTTCCGCTGTAAAGACGTACGTTCCCTTAAAGGTGAAGTTGTCCCCGGCAAGGCCACCCGCTATCGGAACACCGGGCAGTCTTGAGCTCGCGGCCTCCACCAGCTCGTCTCCGTTGGTGAACAGGCCGTCGGCGAACATTATCAGGAGTTTGGTCTCATCCTCGGCCACACTCCCCACGGCCTCCAGTCCGGAGTCGTACGACCTCTCCCCTTCGGCTAAGGCTGTCTTCACATCGGCTTTCTCGAAGGTGGTGATCGATACAACGGTAGAGTTTTCGAGAACTTTTCCGTTCAAAATCTCCCCACCTGTGGTAGTTCCTACAACACCGGCTTCCTTAAAGATGGATCTTAACTCCTTCTGCAAAGAGGTTATGTTGCCTAGCTCCGGAACTCCTGTGAACACCTGGACGAGAACCCTATTCGAGTCCTCTATACACTCCTTCTCAACGAACCTTTCCAGATCCCCCTCTTCCCTGTACAATAGGTTACTGGTCTTCATCCCTTAAATTTAGCTCCCGGAGGAAGAGATGAAAGCGGTTGTTCTGGAGAACTTCGGAGGAGGGGATAACCTCAAGCTTGTGGAGGACTTCCCCGATCCCAAACCGAAGGAGGACGAGGTACTCATAAGGGTGAAGGCTGTGGCACTGAACCACCTAGACATCTGGGTAAGGAAGGGCGCTCTCGCGGTAAAGCCAGACCTTCCCCACATTCTAGGTTCCGACGTTTCGGGAGTTGTGGAGAGGGTGGGAAAACTTGTAAAAAACGTAAACGTTGGTGATGAGGTCATAGTTGCTCCCGGTCTCTCCTGCGGGGTATGTTACGACTGCCAGAACGGTAGGGACAACCTCTGCAGATACTTCGACATCTTAGGACTCAAGAGTAAAGGGGGTTACGCCGAGTACGTGGTGGTCCCCGCAAGGAACGTTATAAAGAAACCTAAGAACCTCAGCTTTGAAGAGGCAGCCAGCTACCCCCTCACATTCCTGACAGTCTGGAACGCCCTCGTCGAGAAAGGAAATATAAAGCCCTTTTCAAAGGTTCTCATATGGGGTGGTTCCTCCGGAGTAGGTGTTGCAGGCATCCAGATAGCCAAACTCTTTGGAGCCTTCGTGATAGCTACTGCAGGGAACGAGGAGAAGATGAAAAGGTGCAGGGATCTAGGAGCGGACATCGTGATAAACCACTACGAGGAGGACGTGGTAAAGAGGGTCAGGGAGATCTTCAGGGAGGGCGTGGACATAGTGATGGATCACGTGGGGAGCGCTACCTTCTGGAAGAGCGTAGAGTGTCTGAAGAAGGGAGGAAAGCTCGTCTTCTTCGGAACGACGACAGGAGACAGAGCGGAGATAGACATAAGGTATGTATTCGTTAGGGAGATAGGCCTCGAAGGTGTTTACATGGGAAGGAGGGCGACCCTCTTCAAGATAACCGAGCTTTTCGAGAGGGGCCTTTTAAAGCCGGTGGTGGACTCGGTGTTTCCCTTAGAGGAGGCAGCCAGAGCCCACGAGCGCTTGGAAAAGTCCGAACACTTCGGGAAGATAGTTCTGAAGGTTAGCTGAGGGCCTTTTCGAGGGCCTTCAGGGCTATGCTCACCCTGTTCTCCATCTTGTCCTTCTCTTTCTCCTCCTGGAAGTTGGAGAGTATTTCCTCCTTGGTCGGAACGCTTCCCTTTTCCTTTGCAAGCTCGCACATGTAGTCGGTAACCGCCAAGAGCTTCTTGCACCTTTTGGTGGAGTTGAACTTGCAGTCCACTATCTTCCCATCTTCGAGCTTTACAAAAACGCTTACCCTGTGAACTCCTTCAGAGTAGCTCCCTTCCTTGCCCTCTGCTTCTCCCTCGACGAAGTTCTTGAGCCCCTTCTTTACGTACTCCCCGACCTTCATGGAAAAGTATTATAAAATTATCCCCATGTTCGAAGGCTCCATAGTTGCCCTAATAACACCCTTCAAAGAAGGGGAGGTAGATTACGAGGCCCTCGGCAAACTTATAGACTTCCACATCGACAACGAAACCGACGCTATCCTCGTCTGTGGAACCACTGGAGAGTCTCCAACCCTTACCTTCGAGGAGCACGACAGGGTTGTGGAGTTCGCGGTAAAGCACGCGGCCGGAAGGATAAAGGTGATAGCGGGAACGGGGGCGAATGCCACCCACGAGGCGGTTCATCTTACAGCCCATGCCAAGGAGGTAGGAGCGGACGCGGCACTTCTGGTGGTCCCCTACTACAACAAGCCCACCCAGGAGGGACTATACAGGCACTTCGCCACGGTCGCGGAGGAGGTGGACATACCCATAATCCTCTACAACATCCCCTCCCGAACCGGCGTGGAGATCGCGGTGGACACCATCTACAGATTGGTCTCCGAGTATCCCAACATAGTGGGCTCGAAAGAATCCACCCCCAATATGGACAGGATCTCCGAGATGAGAAAAAGGCTTGGGGACAACTTCTCCATACTCTCGGGGGACGACTCCCTGACCTTACCCATGATGGCTCTGGGAGCCAAGGGGGTTGTCTCGGTGGCAAACAACATAGTTCCGAGAGAGATAAAAGCCCTAACAACCTTTGCACTGGAAGGAAAGCTTGACAAGGCAAGAGAGCTTCACTATTACCTCTACGACCTTTTCAAGGTTCTATTTATCGAGACGAACCCGATCCCTGTAA
>WFPN01000106.1 GCA_015487535.1 Aquificaceae bacterium | reverse complement strand
GGGCAGAGATATACCCGAAAAAACCGTCGCCATAACGATCGACGACGGTTACAGATCTACGATGAAAGCCTACGAGGTTCTGAAGAGGTTCGGATTTCCCTTTACCGTCTTCCTCTACATGGAGGCAGTCGGTAGATACCCAGACTTCCTGACCCTAGAACAGATAAGGGAGATGGAGGGCTCAGGTCTGGTGGACTTTGAAAACCACTCGTACTCCCACAGAGCCTTCGGGCTTATGAGGAATGAAAAGGCCTTCCTAGAGGACCTGGAAAGGAGCGAGAGGAGGTTTCAGAGGATATTCGGGAGGAAGCCCACGCTGTACGCCCTTCCCTTCGGCTTTTACAACAGGAAGATCCTGGAGATCCTCAGGGAGAGAGGGTACGAGGCGATACTCACCCAGGATCCTGGAAACGTGGGCCCGCATACAGATATCTACAGGATGCCTAGGCAGGCCATAGTGGGAAGCTGGAGCAGGATGGAGAACTTTAGGAAGAAGCTCGTCAGGGAGCCCCTTCCCCTGAAGAAGCTCTATCCCACTTACGGCTTCCTAAAAGAGAACCCTCCCCCGTTTATAGGAGGTGAGCTCAGCTTCCCGAGACTATACAGGAGCTGCAGGATCTACGTCACAGAGCTCGGCTGGAGGAGGGCTGAGAGAAGGGAGGATCTGGTTTACGTGAACAGAATTCCCGAGCTCACGAGGAGATGGAACAGGATAGGGGTAAAGTGCAGGAACGTGGAGAGCAAAAGATGGGCGGAGAGCTTCTGGATGATAATAGTAAGATGAGGGTTCTCGTAGTAGGAGTGGGCGCCATAGGGAGCGCTTACCTGGCCTTCCTCACAAGGGCAGGGCATGTAGCCGCCGGGCTTGTGAAGAGAGGCAGAAGGGTGGAAAAGATAAGGGTGGAAGGTATATGGGGGGAGTTCGAAACGCTGGTGAGGACTGTGGAGGATCTTTCGGAGCTCGATTTCGAACCCGAGCTGGTCATACTGTCTGTGAAGTCCTACGATACGGAAAGGGCTCTGGAGATCTTAGAAGGACTCAACTGGGAAGGAGCGTATCTCATGGTGGCCCAGAACGGCTACGGGAACTACGAGAAGGCTGTGTCGGTCCTGGGCGAGGGTAAGGTGATACTGGCGAGGGTTATATTCGGCTCTGAAGTCCTGGAACCCGGACACATCAGGATAACGGTGTGTGCAGACGACGTGGTCATAGGGGACCCTTCGGGAAGGATAAAGGAAAGCCTGCTCCAAGACCTGGCGAGCGCCTTTACCGAGGCGGGGATACCGACGAGGTTCGAGAGGGAGGTCTATAAGTACCTGTGGGACAAGATAATATACAACAGCGCCCTCAACCCACTCGGAGCGCTCTTAGAAACCAACTACGGAACCCTCGCAGAGAACCCCTACACGAGGGAGCTGATGGACGAGATAATAGAAGAGATCTTCGAAGTCCTGAAGGCGGCAGAAATCGAAACCTTCTGGAAGAGTGCGGAAGATTACAGGAAGGTCTTTTACGAAAGGCTCATACCACCAACAGCGGCTCACTACCCGTCCATGCTCACGGACATAAAGAAGGGAAGGACAGAAATAGACTCGCTGAACGGGGCTATATGCGAGCTGGGGAGGAAGTTCGGAGTTCCCACACCCACAAACGAGTTCATAACCAAGATGGTTAAGGCAAAGGAGTTAATCTTCAGAGCTGATAGATGAGACCTCGGTAAGATGGGCTCCGCCCATCGAACAGTGCCCGTTGTAAACCGCCCCCTCCTCGATCACGAAAACGTCCACCCTCACATCCCCGTTCAGTGTGGCACCCCTCTTTAGCTCTATCCTCCTCGCGTCTATGTTCCCGTTCACGACCCCGTGTATAAGTATCTCGCTGCAACGTATGTCCCCTTCCACGCTACCGGTCTCGCCTATTATCAGCATCCCCTCGCTCTTTATATTACCTTTGACCTTTCCGTCTATCCGTGTCGCCGTCGAGAGGTTGAGGTTACCCTCGAACTCGCACCCCTCCCCTATGAGGGTGTTTACGTCTGAGGGTTCCACAGGCTTAAAACTTTCCTTCTTTCCACCGAACATATCACCACCTCACGTACATGTATTTTACGGGATTCTGCTTCCTCGAATACCTCCACACCTCGTAGTGGACGTGTGGACCGGTTGATCTGCCTGTAGAACCCACGTACCCGATTATCTGCCCAGATTTGACCCACCTGCCGGGCCTGACCTTTATCTTGGACATGTGGGCGTAGAGAGTCCTGAAACCGTAAGCGTGCTTTATTATCACCGTCTTTCCGTACCCGGCCTTCCAGCCCGCGTATATAACCTTTCCCTCGGCAGTAGCCCTCACGGGAGTTCCCCAGGGAGCCCTTATATCCACACCATCGTGGAACTCGTACCTGCCGTCGAATGGATCTCTCCTGTATCCGAACCTGGAGGTTATCCTACCCCATACGGGAGGTCCGAGCGGTATCCTGCTCAGGTACTTCTCGAACTTCGTAGCCTCGTTGTGGAGGAAGCTGACGTACTCTATGTCCAGTATGTCCACCTTCGCCTTGGCCCCGCCTATGCCGCTGGGAACCTTCCTTATACCTTTTTTCCTCAGGAACCTGTCGATGGTCATCAGCTTGCCCTCGAGCTTCTCGACCTTCTCCTTGAAGCTCTGTAGATAGGAGTTCTTTTCCCTCTCCTTTTCCAGAAGTGCCTGGAGCTGGTTCCTCTGCTCTGTGAGGAGGGCGAGCTCTCCCTTCAGCACGCGGTTTTCATAGAAGGTGAACGCTGAGAACGCCACCAGCCCAGACAGCCCCAGGATAGAAAATACGGCGGCACCCTTGAGAAACCTGAGGTTGATCCTGAGGCTTTTTGCCTTCTTCCCCCCGTAACCCGCGATTATGACGTTTATGTACTTGTCCCTCATAATGCTCTTATTCTACACTAAGAACACTTAGAAATGCCTCCTGCGGAAGGGAGACGTTTCCGAACTGCTTCATCCTCTTCTTGCCCTCCTTCTGCTTCTCGAGGAGCTTCTTCTTCCTGGTGACGTCCCCTCCGTAACACTTAGCGGTAACGTTAGCTCTGAGGGGCTTTATCCTCTCGGAGGCTATCACCTTCCCCCCTATAGCCGCCTGTATGTGTATCTCAAAGAGCTGTCTGGGGATGGTTTCTCTGAGCTTCTCCACTATAAGCCTTGCCCTCCTGTACGCCTTGTCCCTGTGAACTATAAACGAAAGGGCATCGACGGGCTTCTTGTTTATCAGGATATGGAGCTTGACCAGGTCCGAAGGCTTGTAGCCGATGAACTCGTAGTCGTAAGAAGCAAAACCTCTGGAGAGGGTCTTTATCTTGTCGTGGAAGTCGAGGATGACCTCGGAGAGGGGGAGTTCGTACTCAAGCATAACCGTATTCTCATCGAGGTAGGAAAACTTCTTCTGCTCTCCCCTCTTCTCCTGGCAGAGCTGCATTATGCTTCCAACGTACTCTTTCGGAGTGATCACGGTAACCAGGACGTAAGGCTCCTCAACGCTCTCTACAAGGCCGAGGTTGTCAGGAAACTCCGAGGGGTTTCTCACCTCTATAACCTCGCCAGTGTGTTTCTTCCTCACCCTATAAATAACGTTCGGTGCGGTGGTGATAATTTTTACCCCGTACTCCCTCTCAAGACGCTCCTGAACTATCTCCATGTGCAGAAGTCCCAGAAACCCTACCCTGAAGCCCATTCCGAGGGCGGGGGAGCTCTCGGGTTCATAGACTATGGCGGAGTCGTTTATAGCGTACTTCTCAAGGGCGTCCCTTAGCTCCTCGAAGGTAGTATCTTCCGTGGGGTATGTACCCGCAAAGACCATAGGTTTAGCAGGTCTGAAGCCAGGGACCGGTTCCTTGGTTGGGTTTTTGGCGAGGGTTATCGTGTCCCCTATCCTTATGTCCCTCACGTCCTTTATAGAGGCGGCTATGTATCCCACGTCTCCAGCTTCCAGCTTCTCAAACTTCGTCATCTTGGGAGTTTGTGCGCCAACCTCCGTGACCTCGTACTCCTTGCCCGTTGAGAAGAGTCTTATCCTGTCTCCCGGCTTCACCTCCCCGTCAAAGACCCTCACGAAGGCGACCGCTCCGCGGTAGGGGTCGTAGTAGGAGTCAAATATCAATGCCTTGAGAGG
>WFPN01000105.1 GCA_015487535.1 Aquificaceae bacterium | reverse complement strand
ATCGACCTCTGGAACCTAGACCCAGAGGAAGCCTGGTACGTAGTCAAGAGAACAAAGAAGGTAAAGGAAGGTGAGGAGGAGTTAGATAAGGTCCTGCAGGGAAAGACCGTAGCGCTGATATTCACAAAACCCTCAACGAGGACAAGGGTCTCCTTCGAAGTTGGGATAAGCGAGCTCGGAGGGAACGCCATATTTCTCCAGGAGAGCCATCTCCAGCTCTCAAGGGGGGAGGACGTCAGGGATACTGCGAGAACCCTATCTAGATACGTGAGCGGGGCGATCGTGAGGAATCACTCCCACACATGGCTCGAGGAGTTCGCCAAGTGGGCCTCGATACCGGTGATAAACGCCCTAACCGACAAGTCACATCCCTGTCAGGTCCTAAGCGACGTCTTCACCCTCTACGAGAGGTTCGGGGATGAGGTAAAGGAGATAAAGATAGCCTACGTTGGGGATGGGAACAACGTGTGCAACACCTGGCTCGTGGGAGCGGGATTGTTTGGCCTGAACCTCTTCGTGGCAACTCCGGAGGACTACGGGCCGGATAGCTACTACCTACAGGCGGGTCTCGATCTCTCCAACTTCACCGGGGGAAACGTCTATCTGACAACGAACCCGATCGAGGCCGTGAGAGACGCCCACGTGGTATATACGGACGTCTGGGTTAGCATGGGGGACAACGAGAATGAGGAGAAACTCGAAGCCCTGAAACCCTTTCAGGTGAACGAGCAGCTTCTATCACACGCGAGGGACGACGTTCTCGTTATGCACTGCCTCCCCGCCAAGAAGGGACAGGAAATTACGGAGGACGTCTTCGAGAGGTTTGCGGACTTCATATTCACCCAGGCGGAGAACAGACTCCACGCCCAGAAGACGCTGCTGGACTTCCTTTTCACTCCACGGTAACGGTCTTGGCCAGGTTCCTCGGCTGATCCACGTCCAGACCGAGCTTGCTCGCTATATGGTAGGCTAGAAGCTGTAGAGGTACTGAGGTTACGAAGGGAGAAAGATCCTCCTCTACGGCCGGAACAGGTATGAACTCCTCCGAGAGCTTCTCCAGCTTCTCGTCCCCTCTGAAACCTACGGATATGACCTTTCCCTTACGTGTCCTGACCTCCTCGATGTTCGAGATCGTCTTCTCGTAAACCCTGTCCTGTGGTGCAACCACGACCACAGGCATCCTCTCGTCTATCAGAGCTATCGGGCCGTGTTTCATCTCACCGGCGGGATAGCCCTCCGCGTGTATGTACGAGATCTCCTTCAGCTTGAGAGCCCCCTCGAGCGCGATGGGATAGCTAAGATACCTCCCGAGGTACAGGAAATCCTTCATCTTCATGTACTTTTGCGCTATCTTCTCAACGATCTCCGCATCTTCCAGGGTCTTCTCTATCATGGAAGGTACTTTCAGGAGTTCCTCTAGAAGCCTCTCTTTCTGAGGATGCTCGGATGAGGCCAAAAAGTATAAGGCTGCGAGCTGGGCCAGGAAGGTCTTGGTGGCCGCCACACCTATCTCAGGACCGGCGTGGGTGTGGAGGGTGTAATCGGACTCCCTGTCTATAGAGCTTCCAACAACGTTTACTATAGCGAGGGTATAGGCACCCCTCTCCCTAGCGTAGTTCACGGCGAACTTGGTGTCTATGGTCTCCCCAGATTGGGACACGGCTACAACGAGATCCTGCTCAGATACCGGGGAATCCGAGTACCTGAACTCCGAGGCGAAAACCACCTCCACGGGGACCTGGGCGTACTTCTCTATCCAGAGCTTCCCTATCAGGCCGGCGTGGTAAGAGGTTCCGCACGCTATTATCAGAACCCTTCTGAAGCTCTTCAGACTGAAGGGAAGCTCGCTACCGGATGAGATAAGGCCCCTTATAGTATCGCCCACAGCCTTGGGCTGCTCGTAGATCTCCTTTAACATGAAGTGTTTGAAGCCTGCCTTCTCGGCGGAGATTATGTCCCAGGGGACAACCGTGATCTCCTTCGTTAAGGGAGTGCCGCTGAAGTCGTATATGTTCACACCCTCTGGCGTGATGTCAGCTATCTCTCCGTCACCGAGCGCTATTACCTTCCTAGTGTAAGGTAGTATGGCGGGTATATCCGAAGCGAGGAAGTTCTCCCCTTCGCCTATACCCACAACCAGGGGGCTTCCCTGCTTTACCCCAACTATCCTGCCCGGCTCGTGAACGGTTATGACCGCAAAGGCGAAAGCTCCCCTGAGCCTCTCCACCGCCTTCAGAACCGCCTCGAGTAGATCCCCATTGTAGTTCTTGGCTATAAGATGGGCTATAACCTCGGTATCGGTGCCGGATCTGAACTTGACGCCTTCGCTCTCGAGCTCACGCTTCAGCTCCAGATAGTTCTCCACTATGCCGTTGTGAACAACGGCGAACTCCTCCTTCTCGTCCGTGTGGGGATGGGCGTTCTCTGTCGAGGGTTCACCGTGGGTGGCCCAGCGTGTGTGACCTATGCCCGTCTTCCCCTTGTAAGGCTTTCCCCAGAGGCTCCTCACGAGCTCCCTTATCTTCCCCACCCTCTTCTCGACTATCATCTTCCCGTCCTCTATCAGGGCTATCCCGGCGGAGTCGTACCCCCTGTACTCAAGTCTCTCAAGACCTCCAAGGAGCAGGGGCAGAGCTTCCTCCTTACCTGTGTAACCTATGATCCCACACATAGCCTTATTCTAACCTCCCAACCGGCATTATGTACAGCGGCTCCTCTCCAGGAGGAGACCCCACTATAGATCTGAGATCTTCGTCGTAAAAGGCCCCTATTACGACGGTTCCAAGACCGAGGGCCGTTGCCTGCAGATACAGGTTCTGTCCCGCATGCCCCACCTCGTTGAAGACGTACCTTATCCCCCTCCTACCGTACTTGGCGGTCGTCCTCTCGAACACCCCGAAGAACATAACTATAAGGGAGGCAGAGAGTATCTGTTCTTGCGAGAGGCCAGCCCTGTATATTTCCCGTGAGAAGTCACCCTTCCTAACCTCCAAGAGGGCATGCCTGCCAGGATCGTACCTGTATATCCCCACCTCGAGCCCGAGGACGTTGGTGGGATGCACGTAAACCTCCAGTGGATACAGGGCACCCGCCGAGGGCGCTGTCCTGAAGCCGTAGGGATGGGTCACCCCTTGAGAGGCCCACAGGAGCTGGGAGACCTCCTCCAATGTGAGAGGCTCTCCCGTGTACTCCCTGTAGGATCTCCTCCTGAGAAGTGCCTCTTCAAGGCTCAGGCTGCCTTTTAATCTCGGTCCGGGAAGGGCAACCCCCATAGGATAAAGATACTTCTGGGCTAAAATATAACCATGCTTTGGCAGAAGGGAATCAAAGAACTACGCGACCTTATCTCCAGAGGAGAGGTTAAACCCTCCGAGGTGGTCGAGTCCTTCTACGAGAGGTTCTCAGAGACTGAGGAGAAGGTAAAGGCCTACATAACGCCCCTATACGAGAAAGCTGCTAAGCAGGCGAAGGAGCTCGATGGGAAGTCTCCGGAAGCTCCCCTCTTCGGCGTTCCTATAGCTGTAAAGGACAACATCGTAATAAAGGGTGAGAGAACAACCTGCGCTTCAAAGATACTTGAGAACTTCGTCTCCCCTTACGATGCAACGGTGATAGAGAGGCTCAAAAGGGCCGGGGCAATATTCCTTGGGAAGACGAATATGGACGAGTTCGCCATGGGGTCCTCCACCGAGTACTCGGCTTTCTTCCCCACCAAGAACCCCTGGGATCTTGAGAGGGTCCCCGGCGGATCCTCCGGAGGTTCTGCGGCCACCGTCGCTGTGGGCTCAGCTCCCGCATCCCTCGGTTCGGACACGGGAGGTTCCATAAGACAACCAGCGAGCTTCTGCGGTGTGATAGGTATAAAACCTACCTACGGCAGGGTTTCGAGATACGGTCTCGTGGCCTTCGCCTCCTCTCTCGACCAGATAGGGGTCTTCGCACGCAGGACCGAGGACGTGGCCCTCCTTCTGGAGGTGATAAGCGGGTTTGATGAGAGGGATTCTACCTCCTCTAAGGTCCCCGTCCCCAAGTACTCGGAGGAGATGAGGAGGGAGGTAAAGGGCCTCAAGGTGGGCCTTCCCAGAGAGTTCTTTGAGTTCGAGCTCCAGAGGGAGATAAAAGAGGTCTTCGATGGTTTCGTGAAGGAGCTCGAAGGTATGGGATGCGAGGTAAGGGAGGTGAGCCTCCCGAACGTAAGGTACGCTATACCCGCCTACTACATAATAGCCCCTTCTGAAGCCTCCTCCAACCTGGCCAGATACGATGGGGTTAAGTACGGATACAGAACAAAGGATTACGAGGACCTCCTCGATATGTACTCCAAGACTAGGGACGAGGGCTTCGGGCCGGAGGTCAAGAGAAGGATAATGCTGGGGACCTTCGCACTCTCGGCTGGATATTACGACGCATACTACCTCAAAGCCCAGAAGGTAAGAAGACTCATCTACGAGGACTTCATGAAGGCCTTCAAAGAGGTAGATCTGATAGCGAGTCCGACCACGCCAACCCTTCCCTTCAGGCTCGGCGAGAGGCTGGAGAACCCGATAGAGATGTACCTCTCTGACGTCCTCACCGTTCCGGTGAACCTCGCTGGGCTTCCAGGTATCTCGATTCCGATAGGCTGGGTCGGGAACCTGCCCGTGGGCGGCCAGCTCATAGGAAGACCATGGGACGAATCTACCCTTCTCAGGGTCTCCTACGCGTGGGAGCAGGTCTTTAAACACTACGAAAGATACCCTGAGGTATGAGGATATTCTCCCTGGACACATCCTTCTCCTTCTTCAACTTCTCCGTTGTGGAGGACGGCGAGGTAAAGTTACTCCACTACCTTGACTCTTCCAGGAAGACACTCGAGAACCTACCTAAGGTTCTCTCGGAGCAGTGCATAAACCTGAGCGATTTCGACGCCTTCGCGGTGTCGGTGGGCGTAGGCTACCTGACCTCCCTGAGGATAGGGGTTACCTTTATGAAGACTACAGCTTACGTTCTCAAGAAGCCGATAGTCTCTTTCGAAAACCTCTACCTCCTTGGGAAGTTCACGCCCGCTCCTTTCCCGAGGGTCCCTTTTCTGAAGGTGAGCACAAACATCTTCTACAGGGTTTTCGAGGAGGGTAACGTATCCGAGGTTAAGATATACGGAGGGGAAAAGATTGAGGGTTCAGGGATAACTTTAGATAAGTTCAGGGAAGCGGCCTTTTTAGAGAGAAGTTACTACCATCCTTTCTTTCCCTTCTCCGCCTACGGCGGTATATACGCCTACGAGTTTCTAAAGGAGAATCCGGAGGGTGAGAACGTGTTTGCAATGGAGCCCCTTTACCTGAAGCCCCCCGCTTAGGTTATCTCTTCTGGTTCTTCGAAGTCCTCACCTTTTGGCCTAACGCCTTCGGGCCTTGGCGGTTCAGCCCGAGTGAAGAGGAGAGTGAAGCAGAAGAGGTTCAACCCGAGGATCAGGCTCCACGAGAGTATCATAAAGAGGAAGGCATCCCCGTCCATGAGCTCAATTGTACCTTATCACCTTAACCCTTTCCAGTGTTATTAGGCCGTTCTCGACCACCTTCTTTAGCTCGGGGAGGATCTCCTCTATCTTCTCCTCACAATCCACCACCTCTATGACGATGGGAAGGTCCGAGGAGAATTTGAGAAGGCTCTGCTCGTGCAGAACGGAGGACCTTCCGTAGCCGAGTATCCCTCTGAATACGGTAACCCCGGCGATGCCTCTCTCCCTGCAGAGCTCGGTTATGAACTTGTAAAGGGGTCTGCCCCCGTGCTTGTCACTCTCCCCTATGAATATCCTAAGAAGTATAGCCTCCTCACACCTCACAGCATCCTCCCCAAGTTGTAACCTATCAGCGTCATCAGTATGCCTAGGGAGTTAGTCCCGAGAACGTAGAGGGCGAACTTCAGAGCCTCACCGTTAAAGAGGAGGTTAAAGCTCTCGTAGGAGAAGGTGGAGAAGGTCGTCAGTCCTCCCAGGAAGCCCGTTATCAGAAGTGCTCTCACCTCAGGAGATAGGGTAAGTCTCTCGACAAGGTAGGAGAAGGCCAGACCTATCAGGAAGGCCCCCACGAGGTTGACGAGGAAAGTTCCCACCGGGAAGTCGATACCCACCTTAGCCTGGACGAACTTAGAGACCAGGTATCTGAGAACTGAGCCCAGGGCTCCCCCCAGGGCCACGGCGAGGGCTATCCCCACACCTGCACCCTCTCCATGGTCACAAGTCCTCTTCCCAAAACCTTCCCAAGGTCCTCTATAACGCTCATAGCCTTCTCCTCATCCTCGACGAACTCGATAACAACCGGAAGGTCGTACGAGAGGGCCTCTATACCTTCATAATGCATCTCCCCTGTTGTTCCGTAGCCCAGGATAGCCTTAAGGACGGTGGCTCCTCCCACGCCGTTCTTCCTGAGCTCTTCCACAACAAGCCTGTAAAGGGGCTTTCCCTTTTTCTCCTCGCTCTCTTTTAGGAATATCCTTACGAGGACGTGCATCTGAGATATTTTAAAATTAATTGTGTGAAGGAGGAGATAGTCTTAGAAGTAAACGGAAAGAGGGTCAGGCTCAAGGACTTTCCCATGAGGGCCCTGAAAGGAACTGTAGTTGGGTTCATAAAGAGCCTCAACCTGGAGGAGGAACCCAAGGAGATAAAGATAAAGATAGTGCTCGATGAAGAAGATAACGGAAACCCTTGAGTTCAAAGTACCTCCCGACGAAGAGGGAAAGAGGCTAGACCAGTTCCTCAGCAAGGTCTATCCAGAGATCTCAAGAACGTACGTAAAGAGGCTCATAGAGTCCGGGTACGTCCTGGTGAACTCCGAGGAGGTGAGGAAACCGGCGAGGAAAATCAGATCTGGAGACACTATCCTTCTCAGCATACCGGAGCCCGAACCTTTGGAGATCGAGCCCGAAGACATACCATTAGATATAGTCTATGAGGACGATGACCTCCTGGTTATCGTGAAACCCTGCGGGCTCGTAGTTCATCCATCGCCCGGCTACACCTCTGGAACCCTGGTGAACGCCCTTCTGCATCATGTGAAGGAGCTCTCCTCCATAGGCGGCGTGGAGAGACCGGGCATAGTCCACAGGCTGGACAAGGAGACGGCCGGGCTCATGGTAGTTGCAAAGAACGATTCGGCGCACAGGGATCTGGTTCGGCAGTTCGCAGAGAGAAGGACGGAGAAGCTATACAGGGCTGTCGTGAAGGGTGTAGTCGAGAGGGATCACGGGATCATAGAGCTACCCATAGGGAGGCACCCCGTTCACAGGAAGAAGTTCTCCGTGTTCTCGAGCAGCTCCAAGCCTGCGAAGAGCGAGTTCTGGGTCTTGGAGAGATTTCCCAAGACGGAGACCACGCTTCTCAGAGTGAAGATATACACGGGAAGAACCCATCAGATAAGGGTTCATCTCTCCTCGATAGGCCACCCCATCTTGGGAGACAGAGCTTACGGTTTCAAAAGCAGCTCTATCCCGAAGGAGATACTTGATTCTTTGAGAGGTTGTAACATGCTGGTGGCTTACAGGCTCGGGTTCTATCATCCATCTACCGGCAGATGGATGGAGTTCGAGATCGAAGACCCGGAGCCCTTCAGGAGCGTCCTAAAAAAGATAAGGGAGTTAGAGGGCTCCCTTGGTTGAGGGCAGGTCTCCCCCGACCAGCTGAACGGCCTCCTT
>WFPN01000104.1 GCA_015487535.1 Aquificaceae bacterium | reverse complement strand
TACATACCATATCTTTTGGAGGCCCTGTTCAAGATAAGTCCGAGTGAGAAAACGGGAGAGCTCTACCTGACGGACGTTGTAGCCTACATGGTATCGAGGGGCTATGAGGTCAGGAGCTTTATGGCCTCCGACCCTACGGAGATCCTTGGGGTAAATACCAGATGGGAATTCAGCTTTGCAGAGAACATACTCCGCCTGAAACTTATAAAGTATTGGGCCCAGAAGGGAGTGACCTTCCACGTGCCCGAAACGGTGTGGATCGAGCCTGACGTAACCCTCTCCAAGAACGTAGAGATCTTCCCTGGGGTCATGCTGAAAGGCAGAACCAGGGTAGGGGAGAACGTAGTTATAAAAGCCGGCGCTATCCTGGAGGACTCCGAGGTAGAGGAGTCCGTTGTTATAGAACCTTACTCGTACGTATCCGGTAGCGTTGTGAAAAAGGGCGCTAAGGTAGGTCCTTACGCTAGGGTGAGGGAAGGCTCAATTGTGGGAGAGGGGGCAGAGGTAGGCAACTTTGTGGAGGTAAAGAAGAGCGAGATAGGTAAGGATGTGAAGGCCAAGCATCTGGCCTACATAGGTGATGCCACCGTTGGGGACTTTGCTAACATCGGGGCCGGTGTGGTTACGGCGAACTACGACGGCAGGAAGAAATACAGGACCGAGATAGGAAAGGGAGCCTTCATAGGTAGCAACTCCCTCCTTGTGGCTCCACTTAAACTGGGTAACTTCTCCTACGTTGCTGGGGGTTCTGTGATTACAAAGGATGTACCCGAGGGAGCCCTTGCCATAGAGAGGTCCCGTATGAGGATTTTGAAAGACAGAGGCAGAAAGCTCCTGGGGAATCAGGAGGACCTCTGAGACTTGAGAAATAGATCTGAGTAAACCTTTTGTAGGAGCTCGACCATATCGTTGTTACCGCTAAGGACTTCCAAAACCGTTAGGTCTTCTTGGCTCCTTACCACCCTTCCCCTCAACCTTACGTTCATACCTCTGTACCTTATCGAGAGCTCGCACTCCCCTGTAGGGAGTATTTCTCCTGTTCTGAAGCTGATCGAGCTCAAGCTGAGATCCACCAGCTTCCCGGAGTACTTCTTATCGCCGCAGGTAACGGTAGCTTCAATGTCAAGCAGGTTCTCCACGTTTACCCGTGGTAGCTTCCTTTTGTCTTCCGTAACGAAGTCAAGACTCGCCAGCACGCCCCTTTCTTCCCTGCCCAGCACCCTTATCTCTGCAACCAGCCTTTTGTCATCTTCAACAAGAACGTACAGAACATCACCTTCTTTTATCCCCTCTCCTACTTTGGAAGGAAATATGTGCCTTAACCTGATCTCTTTATTATTGACAGGGTAGATCGTGAGACCTACGGGCACGTACCTGCCTCCGGCAGGAGCGAATCCCCTGTACCTTTTACCTGACCTGAAGAGCTTCGTTGCGTCTGTCACTTAAGTACCTCCTAAGTACCTGGTAGTAATAGTTTATCTTTACCATCTTCATATGAGCCTCCTTCGACCTTCCTATCCTATCCGGATGGTTTTCCCTCACCAGCTTTCTGTACCTTACCTTAAGTTTGCCTTCGTCGAGCTCTTCTAAGCCGAAGAACTCCATAGCCTCCTCTATCCTGACCGGATACTTTCTGGGGTTCTTACAGAAGCTCCAGTATGTTCTGACGTAGGTTCTGACAAGATGCTCTTTCGTGTGCCTGAGCTCCTCAAAGGAAGTTATTATTGCGGAAGGGGGAAAGTAGAAGATAAGGTCCCTTATTATGGATCTGTTGAACCACTCCCTGAGGAACCTCTCCTCTCCAAGGTGGTTGTACTTGGTGTAGAGCTCGTAGAAGGAGGATATAAACTGGTTTAGCTTGTTCTCGTACATGTATTCGATCACTTTTCTGCAGAAGGAGTCCATACTAAGCCCCTTCCGCTATCCTCTCGGAGAGCATCCTCTTTGTATCCTGCATAATGTGCATAAGGGCCTCCAGCTTGGAGGAGACCTCCTCGTACTTGCTCTTTAAGACCTCCATCCTGTACTGAACCAGGTTGAAGAGCTCTTCCACGTCCGAGGCCTGCTCCTTCTGGAGGCTGGACTCCCGGGCAACGCTCTCGATATGCTCCCTGGTTAGCTGGATCCTCTTCTCTATCTCCTTAAGAACACCGTTTATATTCTCTGTAAACTCCATCGTCTTCCCGGCTAGCCTTCTCACCTCTTCGGCGACAACCGCAAAGCCCCTTCCGAGCTCTCCAGCTCTCGCTGCCTCTATCGCAGCGTTTAAGGCCAGTAGGTTCGTCTGTTCGGAGATCTCGTTTATAAGGGAGAGGATCTTGACTATGTTCTCGGATTGCTGGCTGAGCTCCTTGACGAGATCTAGATCCTGCCTCAGGCCCTCTTCCATCCTGTTGGCTATCTCGCTCATCCCCTTGACTATATCGAGCCCGTTGCTCACTATCCTGAACACCTCGTCGAGCTCGGTGAAGCTCGCCGCCGCCTGGGAGGAGAGCCGGTTTATCTCTTCCATAGCTGGGACGAGCTGATGGATTATCTCCTCAAAGCAGCTCGTATCGTCTTTGCTTTCAACCTCTTCAGTTTTTTCTTCCTGCTTTTCCTTGAAGATGACGAAGTTGGAGGTTCTGCTCACTACTTCAACCCTGTCCTCTGGAACTTCCTCGAGGGATTCCCCTCCCAGCATCCTCTTCCCCGCCTCGTTGATGAAAACTACCTTCCCCTCTTCGAGGAGGGCTACGCCTTCTTCGAGGCTGTTGAGGACCTCTGTTAGGACCCTGTTCTGGCCCCTGCATTTGGATAGTTCCTCCTCAAGCTCCCTTATCTTCCTCCCACTTCCGAACATGCTTTTACCTCACTTAAAGATCTTTTCCATCTTCTCCTTTAGAACCTCCGGTGTGAAGGGTTTTACTATATAGTTGTTTACGCCCGCCTTCAGCGCTTCCATGACGTTTTCCTTCTTCGCTTCTGCGGTTACCATCAGGACCGGGAGACTCTTGAGCTCTTCGTCGTTCCTTATAGCTTTCACCAGGGAAAGGCCGTCCATCTCGGGCATGTTCCAGTCGGTTATGACGAAGTCGAATTTCTCCTTTTTGAGCTTTGCCAGCGCCTGCTTCCCATTCTCGGCCTCTTCTATGTTCGTGTAACCGAGCTGGTTCAGTATCGTCTTGATTATTCTCCTCATGGTGCTCATATCATCGACCACGAGGATCCTTATGTCTGGTGGGGGCATCGGCATACTCAGTCCTCCTAAAGTCCGAATTCTTCTAAGAGCTTGTCTACATCCTCCTGATTTATTCTATCCTGGGAGAGGAGCTCGCTAACCTTCCCCTTTATTCCCTCCATCTGTTCCCTGTTTACCTCCTTCCCTGCAACCACCTGCGAGACTATAACGTCGAGCAGGGTCTGCTTTATCCTTTGAAGCACATCGAGAACGGTTTTAAGCTGCTGACCGGCCAGATCGTGGAAAGACATATGGGTGTATAACTCCAGCAGTATGTTTATGTTCTCTTGGTTCCTGGTTTTTATACTCTCTAGTCTCTCCCTGACCTTTGGTACTGGATTTAGGGAGAGCAGGAAGTCCACATCCTCGCCTATCTTGTTGGAGTTCTCGTTGATCTTCTCCAGGAGGTTCATTATCGCGTGGGAGGTCTGCTCTAAAAATACCATCACGTCCTCTATGTTCTTGGCGGTCTCTGGAAGTAGCTGGGAGCTCTCGGTGACGGGCTTCTTGATGTTCTCTATTACGCCCTCGAGTTCCTTTACGTTCTCCAAAAGCTCCTTGATTATCTCCTCGAGCTCCTTCATTCTGTTCCCTTGAAAGAGTACTCTATCAAGGAAGTAATTTTAACAGCTTTCTTCCCGTTTGACTCTCCCAGGATGCCCTTGAACATGGGGACGCCTGATACTTTGATAACCACTGCCTCTCCAGCCCTCCTGTCTAAGGGAACGAAGTCCCCCTCCTTAAGCTCGAGCACCTCACCAACGCTCAGGTTCAGGGGTGGCAGGATGGCCTCGAGAAGAACCTGTGCTCCCATCAGGCTATCGAGTATAACGTCCTTGAAGCTACCGCTCTCCGAGTCCGCCGTCCTGAGAAGATCCTTTATAGGCTCTATCGTCTTCATCGGAATCGCTAGATATACCTCTCCCTTGAAGGTTTCTATCTCGACGTTCAGGGTTATAACTATAACTATCTCGTTCCTGCTCACTGTTATAAGCCTTCTGGGGTTGTCTTCAAAGCCCACAAACTCTATCTCTCCTTCACCCACGAGCTCTACCCAAGCAGTGTTAAGATGCCTGGTAAATATGTCTATCAGGTTCCTTATAATCTTCAGCTCGAACTTGGTAAAGTTCTTCCCCTCTACCTTGTAAGGCTGCGCAGGACCCCCGAAGATTATGCTGATTATCGTGTATATGAGCCTCGTATCCAACACCATGTACATCCTTCCGCCGAGGGCTTCCACGTTCAGGACAGCTATGGCTGCCGGAAGTGGTATCTTGAGGACGAAGTCGGAGATCTTCTCGGTTTTTATGTCCGCGAGGGATATGCTGTCGAGGTTGAAGATTATCCCCCTCAGCTCTGTGGTGGCCGCGGCTATCCATCTGTTCACTACCTGCTCTAGCTTTATCAGCCTTGTGGGGGAGATCTTCTCGAGCTCGTTTATGTCGAAGGGTTTGTACTCTACCGAAGGCTTCTCCTCTTCCTCCTCCTTTCCCAGGCTCTGGAGGAGCATGTCTATCTCTTCCTGGGAGAGAAAGTCCTCCTCCGCCATAGGATTAAATATAGCAGAGAACGTGACGATTTAAATAAGTAATAATGCCAATCAGAAAACTTTTGCAGAGCGGAGGTGTGTCAGAATGACGCTTTACGGCATATCAGAAGAAAACCTCAGACTCAGAAGGGAGTTCATGGGCTTCACACGTGAGGATATAAATGTCCTAGCCCAGCTCTACTCCTGGGCGAGGGAGTACGGTCCCAAGATTGTCAAGGAGTTCTACGACATCCATTTCTCCTTTCCAGAAACCAGGGAGTTCCTCGAGAAGGTAGCCAAGAGCAAAGGTATAACCTTGGAACAGCTCAGAGACCAGGTTGAAAGGACCCAGCTCCAGTACTTCCTCGACATATTCGAGGAGGCCTCCAGAGGAGGAAGTTACGGGGTTCCCTACTTCGAGAGGAGGCTCAGGATAGGATCCATCCACAACGTTCTCAACCTCCCGATGAAGTGGTACATAGGCTCTTACGGAATATACACGAACCTCGTGATCAAGTACCTCCAGAAGGCCTTCAAGTTCAGACCAGGTTTTAGGGAGAAGGCGATCAGAGCTATACTCAAGGTCTTCATCTACGATATGCAGAGCGTTTTCGATTCTTTCTTCTTCGACTTCCTCAGGGACGTTGGGGTCGATGTAGATCAGATAGAGGAGGCGAAAGATCCGAG
>WFPN01000103.1 GCA_015487535.1 Aquificaceae bacterium | reverse complement strand
ATAAGATCCCAGAGGTGGTCGAGGTCCACGAGTCCTTCCGAATCTACCCTAACCTCCCTGATCTCTATCCCCTTCTTGGAGATATACTTCGCACAGGCGCTCACCGATTTATGCTCTATCGCCGAGATAACTACATTTCCCCTCCTCCCTAAAACTCCCCTCAGGACCGTGTTGTTGCCTTCTGTCGCCCCCGAGTTGAAGACTATGTTTTCGGGTCTAACACCCAGCAGATCTGCAAGCCTGTTCCTCGCCTCTTCGAGTTTCTCCCTAGCTTCAGCTCCGAGTTTGTGGGGGCTGGAAGGGTTGCCAAAGATCTCGAGACTCTCGCAGAGGAACTCTTTTACGGAAGGGAGCAGGGGAGTGGTCGCCGCGTTGTCCAAGTAGATCATGTCCTTTCATGGCGGGAGAGGGAGGGAATCGAACCCTCCGGAGACTCCCCTCCGGAGCCTCCCGCGGGATTTGAAGTCCCGGGGCGGCACCAGCCTACCAACCTCTCCCTACTCCTCGACCTTCGAGCAGTCCACATCCTCTTCTATTATCACCTCTTTGATAGCCTCCAGAACCTCCTGGGGTTTTTGCAGACGCTTTAGATCCTCCAGGTTGCCTATCTCGAGCTTAGCTATCCAGGAGCTGTAAGGTTTCCTGTTTACTACCTCAGGGTCATTCACGACCATCTCGTTTATCTCCACGATCTTTCCCGAAATTGGCGTCGGGAAGGTGGCTATCCTCTTGCCAGCCTCTACGGTGGCAAGGTTGTCGTCGAACTCCAGTTTCGTTCCAACGGGCTTTACCCTGATGGAGTATAGAGGATAGGTCAGAGCTGCGAGGATAGACATCATCCCCACCGAGTAAACCTTTTCCCCCTCATGCTTTACCCACTGAAAGAGCATCCTGTGGGGCTCGACCCTGTAGAGCCGGTCTTCTTTGATCGTACACCCTAAGACTTTTATATCCTTTCCCAAGGCCACACTCCTGTAAAAGAAGGGAGCCAATAGAACAGCCTTTATGAAACTCCTCCTCCTCATCTCAGAAGCCGAGGAGGTTCCTCTCGAACTTAACGTAGCCCTTCTCCTGAGCCCAGAGATCCAGGCTCACCGAGGCTATGTCTTCAAGATCTGGAACAGCTAAACCCTCCTTCCTCATATCTACGATCTTTATGTAATGATCACATACCTTGCAGGTCTGGATGTGTATGTAGTCCTGGCTTTGATCCACGAAGTAGTCGAGCTTATCGTCCTCGCTGTTCCCGCAGTTCACGCACTTCGTCCTTATGTAAAACCAGTCTGTTAAACACAGTGAACACCTGAGGAATCTAGCCCCTTCACCTTCTTCGGCGTCCATGATGAAGGACACTGAAGGTCTGAACCCACAGACGGGGCAGAAGTTCCTCAGCCACTGTTCTTTATCGAACTCTATTCCATCTGCGATCACGTAGAGTATAGGCTGGAGCCATGCCATGAATATGAAGCGTGAGACGTCGTCCGCCATCTGGTTTTCTAGGAAGTAGTTTAGGTTAGAAAGGATCTCTTCCTTACCGAGGCTTTTGAGGTAACTTACCCCCTCCCTCACCTCCCCCGTCCCCACCTGATCAAGGAGGTCTAAGAGAGGCCAGAGATAGCTCAGGAAGGGCCCCCAGTTTATCCCAGTTAATTTGAGAGCGGGCTTCCCCTTCCCTATCCTCGAGTCTGCGGAGGAGATGTCTATGCCAAGATCCTTATCTAAGAGATCCTCCATTACCCCTTTTTGGAAAGATATGACGTGCTCCATGAAGCTGAGGATCTCCTTGGATTCGGGAAACTTTTCCTTCAGTGTAGGGAGCCGCCCGAGGGCGAACTCCCTCTCCTTTTGTTTGAATACGTTCATTCTCCCTTAACCTCCCTGTACCATTTGGGATGGTGGAACTTGGCCCAGGTGGCGGAGACCTTGCCTCCTATCATCCCCCAGATCGAACCGGGGACGCCCACGGTTCCCATGTAGATGTGGATTATGGTGAAGGCCCCCGCGATTATGAAGGATATAGTGTGTATCACGACCGACCATCTTACTAGACCTATGTCGAAGTTCTCCGGGAACCACATAACTATACCAGTCAGGAAGAAAACTATGGCGCTTATGAACACTATCCAGGCGTAGAGCTTCTGCCCGCCGTTGAACTTCCCCGCCTCAGGGAGTTCCTCGTGTTTTCCCGAGATGTAGGCCTTTATCCTTGAAAGGAAGAGTATGTCCTCCCCGGTTAGGACCATGTCTCTCGCCCACTTTATTATCATCAGGACAGCACCTATGGAGAAGACGACGCCGGCCCACGGATGGAGCCAGCGCGCGAACTCACCACCACCCAGGAAGGTAAGGAGCCAATGGAACTTGGAATAGGCTATCCCTATACCCGAAAGCATGCAGTAGAGGAAGGCGAGGGCGGTAACCCAGTGAAGAACTCTGTCGAAGGCGGAAAACCTCTCTATCTGCTCCTCGTAAACCTTCGTGCTCTCAACAGCCATGATTAACCCTCCTCTCTCTTCTCCTCTTTGCCCCCAAGGACCTTTATCGGTCCCCAGAGTATAAGCTGGAGGAAAGCCCCGATCAGTGCGCCCCAGAGGGCTATGCTTCCTATGGTTTTGAGGGGTCCCTTCCAGAGACCTATCGAGGCGTCCACCCTCGGGTTCTCGGGTAGGTTGTAGTCCTTAACGTGATCCCCGTGGGGGAGGACGTAGATGTAGCCCGTTCCGTTCACACCTGGCGGATCGTATAGGGTTGCGTTCTCGTATCCCCTCTTCTTGAGGCTCTCCACGATCTTCTTGCCTTTCTCTACCATATCCTTTTTAAGGCCGAAGGTTAGGCAGTTGGTAGGACAGGTCTTCACACAGGCTGGTTCAAGTCCAGCCTCGACCCTGTCTATGCAGAAGTTACACTTCCAGGGCTTGTTGTTGGCATCGTACCTCGGGACGTCGAAGGGGCATCCAACCAGGCACATCTTGCATCCTATGCACTTGGAGTGATCGAAATCCACCACCCCGTTCTGATACTGGATAACCGCACCGGGAGCGGGACAGGCTATAAGGCATCCCGGCTCCCTGCAGTGCATACACTGGTACTTTGTTATGAGCCAGGCGAACCCCTTACTGGTTTCGACCTCGTTGAACTTCATCAGCATGAAGAGATCCGGTCTGAGGTCCGGATGGGACTGGTAGCCCGCTATCTTCCTCTGGACTACCTCCTCGGGGGTCATTATCGGCGGGGTGAGATCGTGCCACTGCTGGCAGGCTGCCTCACAGGCTTTGCAACCTATACACGCGGAGATATCAACGAGTATGGCGAGCTCGGGGTAGCTCTTTATAGAGGTGTCCGGCTCCTTCGTTGCCGATAGCCTCCTGACCCCGAGCCCTACGGTTCCTCCTGTGGTCAAGGTGCTCATCTTTACCCCTCCTTTAAGCTCTCACCTTCTCTATGTTGGCGAGGAAGCCCTTGAACTCGGGCGTCCTCGAGTTGGGATCCCACACGTTGGGTGTTATGAAGTTAGCTATCGCTCCCTTCACGAGTCCCTCGAAGCCCCAGTGTATGGGTATTCCAACGGTGTAAACGGTCTTCCCAGCTACCTGAAGGGGCTTTATTCTCTTAGTCACCAGTGCGATAGCCTCTATCGATGCCCTCGCGGTGGATACCCTGACCATGTCTCCGTTCTGGATCCCCTTCTCCTTGGCGAGCTCCTCGGGTATCTCTATGAACATCACAGGTGCCAGATGTGCGGTTCCGTATATGTGCTTCGTCCAGAAGTGGTAGTGTTCGGTGAGCCTGTAGGTAGTGGCAACGTAGGGGAACTTGTCCGGAGTTCCGAGAAGGTCTATGTCCGACTTATAGACCTTCGCAACGGGGTTGTGGGGAACCTTCGGGTGGAGGACATTCTCAACGGGCGACTCGTAAGGCTCGTAGTGTTCGGGGAGAGGTCCGTCCTTGAAGGTGGCGTAGCTCTTGGCCGCGAACAGCCTTCCTCTGCCCTCTGGGAGCATTATGAAGGCTCCTATACCCTTCTCGGGTGGTGCGGTGGCTGCGGTGTCCGGTGTGTCTCCTACCCATCTTCCCTTCTCGGGATCCCATCTCAGAAGCGGTCTCTCCGGATCCCAGGGCCTTCCCTTGGCGTCCGCGGATGCCCTGTTGTAGAGAACCCTCCTGTTGGCGGGCCAGTTCCAGGCGTAGTTGGGATAGGTTCCAAGACCGAGCGGATCGTGTAGGTCTGTCCTCTTTGCGAGGTTCCCTTCCGGTGGATAGACCCCGGAGTAAAGCCATCCACCACAGGCTGTGGAGCCGTCGTCCCTGAGGGCGGTAAAGAGCTTGACTCTCTCTCCCTTCTTGTGGCCGTCCACGTCCCTCGTGTAGTAACCGTTTATCTCGGTGAGTATCTCCTCCGCCGTCGGGTAGTAGGGGTTCTGGTAGGGCCAGGTGAGGTGGAGTATGGGCTCGGGGAAAGCTCCGCCCTCCTTCTCGTAGAGTTCTTTTAGCTTCATGAAGAACCTTCCGAATATCCAGAACTCGTCCTTGGCCTCTCCTGGAGGATCGGTGGCCTTGTACTTCCACTTTATCCATCTCGCGCTATTGGTCATAGAGCCTTCCTTCTCAAGGAACGTGGCGGTGGGAAGAACGAGGACTTCCGTCTTTATGTCCGAGGGGTTCACCCCTTCGGCCTTCCAGAACTGGGCGGTCTCTATCATGAAGGGGTCCATTACCACCATCCACTTGAGGTTCTTCAGGGCCCTGACCGTCTTCTTGGCGTTGGGGGTGTTGTTTACGAAGTTGAGGGCCACGGTCACCATACCCTCGATCTTGCCCTTGTACATGTCGTCTATGAACTTATCCCAGGAGTTGTACCCGCCTTCGGGCTTGTAGAGGTAGTCGTAGGCGAAGTCGTTCTCGGGCCTGGCGTGTTCACCCCACATACACTTGAGGAAGCTGATGAAGAACTTGGGGTAGTTTGCCCAGTAGTTCATGCTCGTGGGATGGAGTTTTCTTGGAGTCCTGTTCTTAAGGTGCTGCTGGAGCGTCTGCTCTTCGGGCTTGGGAGGCTTTATGTAAGTTGGGAGGTTCTTGTTCTGCCCGGCGAGGTCCGTCATCCCCTGAACGTTGGAGTGTCCTCTCAGGGCGTTTATACCTCCTCCAGCCACGCCTATGTTCCCGAGGAGGAGCTGGAGCATGCAGGCCGTTCTGATGAGCTGGGTTCCGTAGGAGTGGTGTGTCCATCCCAGAGCGTAGAGAATGGTCATGTTCTTGTTGGGAGCTCCGCACTTTGCTACCTCCTCCGCTATCTGGAGGAACTTCTCCTTGGGAATTCCTGTTATCTTGGAAACAACCTCGGGCGTGTAGCGGGAGTAGTGCTTCTTGAGGATATTAAGAACGCATCTGGGGTGCTTGAGGGTCGGGTCCATCTTCGGATAACCTGTGGCTGGGTCAAACTCGTAGTCCCATGTTGTCTTGTCGTAGCTCCTCGTCTTTGGATCGTATCCGGTAAAGAGCCCGTCCTTGAAGCCGAAGTCCTCCCTAACTATGAAGGGGGCTGTGGTGTGTATCTTCACGTACTCCTTCTGGTACTTTTCGTTCTGGAGGACGTAGTTTATAAGGCCTCCCAAGAGGGCGATATCGGAGCCGGGCCTTATCTGGGCGAATATGTCGGCGACTGCTGCGGTCCTGTTGAACCTCGGATCAATGCATATTATCTTAGCTCCTCTCTTCTCACGGGCCTTTATCGCCCACTTGAACCCGCAAGGGTGGTTCTCCGCAGGGTTTCCTCCCATAACGAAGACTAGATCGGAGTTGGAGATGTCCACCCAGTTGTTGGTCATAGCTCCTCTGCCGAAGGTTGGGGCCAAACTGGCCACCGTCGGTGCGTGTCATATAGTTGCCTGGGTTTCTCGTGCCGAAAGACCTAGGGCTATACCTATCTTGACCATGAGCCACCCTTCCTCGTTCCCGAGGGGTGAGCCCACGGCCCAGATTATGGAGTCGCATCTGTTTACAACCCTTCCTGCCCTGTCCTTGTGGATGAAGGTTCTGTCCCTCGTGTCCTTGACCCATCTGGCGAACTTCTCTATAGCCTCGTCCCAGCTTATCTCCTTCCACTCGGAGGATCCGGCCGGTCTGTACATGGGCTTTGTGAGTCTGTCCGGGGCATTCACGAAGTCCCTGAGGGTAGCTCCCTTGGGGCAGAGCGTTCCCCTGTTTATGGGGTCGTCCGGGTTGCCCTCGATGTGGATTATCCTGTCCTTGACGTTCATAGCTCCGTCCGAGAGAGAGTAGGCTAGAACTCCACAGGAGACAGAGCAGTAGGGACATATGCTCTTGGTGACCTTTGCCTTTGCGATCTTGAGCTCCCTCACACGGGCGTGAGCTTGGGTGAGATCAAACCCGAGACCTCCGACGAGGCCCGCTCCCAAGCTTCCCGCGGAGAGCTTCAGGAAGCCTCTCCTGGAGATATCCATCCTTGCACCCCCTTATGAAGATTTCAAACTTAAATCTAAAGAGCATCCCCCTTGCGTTGCAAAATGCTCCATATAAGGGAAGGCTATAACGCTGTTAGAAGAGATATACAGCCATTTGAAGAAGTTGTTTTGGCTCAATGATTATTCGATTATCCCTAAATAACCACATAATAAAATTCAAATTCTCTGATATTCAAAAAATCGAAGCTTAGTTTTCAATACCTGAAAGCTAAAAATCAAACGAGGTTTTAGATTTTAACAGAAGGAAAT
>WFPN01000102.1 GCA_015487535.1 Aquificaceae bacterium | reverse complement strand
TCTGAGCCTGAGTTTCATGGAAGGATAATATAGCACCGAGGAGGATCTTTTCAAACAAAGTTTTACATTACCGAGGTATTAAAATTTCCTCTATGGAAAAGCCTTGGTCCGGCAGGTTCTCCGAGGAAACGGACGAGTTCGTGGAGGAGTTCACCGAGTCTGTCAGCTTCGACAAGGAGCTGGCCCTCGAGGACATAAAGCAGGACATAGCCCACGTTAGGACCCTCCAAAGGGCCGGGGTGCTATCGAAGGAGGAGAGCAGGAAGATAATAGAAGGGCTAGAGAGTATAAGGAAGGACATAGAGGAAGGCAGGTTCAAGTGGAGGAGGGAGCTCGAAGACGTCCACATGAACATAGAGGCGGAGCTGATAAACAGGATAGGGGATCTCGGGGGGAAACTCCACACGGGAAGGTCGAGGAACGATCAGGTCACAACCGACGAGAGGCTCTACCTGAAAAAAGAGATAGAGAGTATAGTTCAGCTGCTGAAGGAGCTTCGGAGATCCCTCGTCAAAGCTGCGGGAAACAGCGTTGATGTGGTTCTTCCCGCCTACACCCATCTTCAGAGGGCCCAGCCCATCAGACTTGCCCACTACTTCTTGTCCTTCAGAGAGGCCTTCCTCAAGGACACCGAGAGGTTCCTGGACTGCTACAGGAGGGCTGACGAGCTCACCCTTGGGAGCGGCGCCGTTGCAGGGGTGGACTTCCCTCTAGACAGACACTACACAGCCGAGCTCCTCGGCTTCAATAGGGTTGTGAGGAACTCCATCTACGCAACTGCGGACAGGGACTTTATAGCGGAGTTCCTCTTTGCCTGTGCACTCACGGGGATGCATCTCTCACGGCTCTCGGAGGATCTTATAATCTGGGCCTCTGAAGAGTTCGGCTACCTTGACCTTCCCGACAAACTCTGCACGGGCAGCTCCATAATGCCCCAGAAGAAGAACCCGGACGTTCTTGAACTCATACGGGGAAAGACCGGGAGGCTTTACGGAAATCTCGTCTCCCTCCTCACAACTCTGAAGGGACTTCCCACGGCCTACAACAGGGATCTGCAGGAGGACAAAGAGCCTCTATTCGATAGCGTAAGAACCCTGAAAGGATCCCTCATAGGCATGAGGAAGGTGATAGAGGGGTTGAAGGTTAGAGAACATCGGATGTACTCGAACGCCGGGAACTTTGTCCTGATAACCGACGTTGCCAACTACCTAGTTCAGAAGGGTGTTCCCTTCAGGAAGGCTCATCACATCGCGGGTAGCATAGTCGCCTACCTGATCGAAAAGGGAAAGAGGTTGGAGGAGATCTCGCTAGAAGAGCTTAAAAACTTCTCCGAGCTCTTTGAAGAGGATGTCTTTGAGCTATTCAAACCTGAGGTCGTTGCCGATCGGAGGAGAACCTACGGAGGGACCTCCAAAGAATCTGTCCTTGGAATGGTAGAGGTTGCAAAGAGGGAGGAAGGGCTGGTTTAGATAAGCAGTATAGCCTTTGCCCTGTGCCTGATTATGGAGATACCAACCACCAGGGATATGTAAACCATAGATGCTGTAAGCAGCAGGAAAGAGATAAGCTTGAGATAAGAAAACTCGGGGCTAACGAACCTTATAAGAAGAGGGGAAAAGTTGTCGGCCAGTGCGGAGAGCAAGGTCACTGCGCTGAGGAGAACCTTTCTCCTGACGTTGGTAAAGAATGCAAAGTGGACTAGGGCGAATAGATAAACACCCATGCTCACTGTGTGTGGGCCCACTACCTCCAGTATCCCCTCCAAGCTCTTGGGCCTGATGAACTTCTGCGGGTTGCCCGCATAATAACTGGCTACGCTCTCCGGAGTGAGCCCGAGCTTACTTATGAATAAAAAAAAATTGAATACTGCAAAGAGGAGTGTGGAGAGGATGAAGGCAAATACGAGAGAGTAAAGCAGAGACCTCTCTGGAGGTTCTTCCCTCTCCTTAGTCAGGTACAGCTTAAGGGTCAAGAAGAGCATAGCGCCCGTAAATACCTGGAAGGATAGGAACATGAAAACTTTCAGGTAGATAAACGCAGAATCGAGGAAATAGACGGCCAAACCCGAGAGAACGTCTCCCGTAGCCGATAGGAAGGAAAGACCCACCAGCGTATATTTCAGGGTTTCCCGAACGCACTTGTGCAGGAACAGGGAAGAGAGAACGAGTAAAAAGGTTATATAGATGAAAAACTGGATGTGCATATCCTCCAAGAGCTGGGCAATAGGTACCCTTTCGGGAAACTGGGGGTCGGTAAAGAAGTAGCTGAACATACCCTCGTAGGTTATCCCGAACTTCGCGGCGTAGAAGAACCAGTTGATTATCCAGTAAATCAGGCACGAGATGAGGAAAAGGACCACCGTAACGTAAAGAGGCGCGTTGCTCTTTATATTCGAAGATATAAAGAACCTCAACTTCCTCCTCCGAAGAGAACCTTCCAGATAGCGAGGGCCCGGCTCGCGGCTTTCTTGATGGCGCGGGCCGTCAGTGTGGCGCCCGTCATGTTAGGTATGCTCCTCCTTATCCTGGACGCGTTCCCATCCAGAGATTTACCCTTAAAGAGGGCGAGCCAGTTTTCGTCCGCCATGTACTCAAGGGGTTCGTTAAAGGAGAGAACCTCGATTAGCTCTATCTTCCCCTCCGGATTTATAACGAAGAGAACGCTCTCGGTGTGTGTCCTTACCCTGTGCGTATCAACGTATCCGTACGCTATCACACGCCCCTCCTTTTTAACCACGTATATAGAGATCAATCGGGAACTCAGGGGAGCTTTTGCAAGGTTTTCTATTTCCTTTTGCTGCTCCTTGCTCAGGACAATGTTCTTTACCTCTACCACTGCCCCGGGATAGAGTTTTTCTAACACAGCTTCGGGAGTGTTGAAGTCCCTCTCTTCTGAGAAGGTAAACATTCCGAGGGCAAGCAGAAATGAAACCAAGAGGGTTCTCATCCCGATAACATTATAAAGAAAATTGAGACTGAATGTAAATTTTATTAAACTCAAAGATCGTCTCATCAGGATATATGAATTTACTTATAAGCCTTTGGAGGGCAAGGCCGCTGATTTATAATTAAACCGAGCCGGAGTGGCGGAACTGGCAGACGCGGGTGACTCAAAATCACCTGCCCGCAAGGGCGTGCGGGTTCGACTCCCGCCTCCGGCACTTGATATACACATTTCTATCTTTACTGTTCTGTTTACTTCTAAGAGAATCCTCGTGGCAAGAGAATGAGCTTTTGGAGCAGGTTAAGAGCTTAATGTATGGTCTTTAAGAACTCATTAATTTACCACCCATTTTGAGACTAAACGTGACTTAGCGGGATTTTTCGGGACAGGAGATAGCCCTTGATAATCAAGGAGTATAAGAAAATCCTTATATTCTTAAAAAACAGGTGGTAAATTTTTTGTAACAAAAGTGGTAATTTTTTCTGTAAAATTAACCTAAGTGGTTGATAATTCAGGAAAACCGAATTTGTGATGTTAATATAATCGGATAAGTGAGAATTGTTTGCGTTTGTGGGGGTTATATTCCATATCCCAACTCCATGGAAAGTTTTCTTTTTATAGCTGTCTGCGCCATCTATCCTTTTCAATCCGTTCTATGGCTCTCTTCACCTGTTCTTCGATGTTTGTGGCTACCTGTTCAGCATCTTCCCGGTTGATCGTCCCGTTAATAGTTATGCCCCCTAAGTAGACATTAATAACAGTTGAAGTTGCTCCATAAGTAGATATGGCAGCTGGTGCGAAAGGTACAGGCTTTAATAAGGTAGCGGAAAAAGCTCTGGTTAAAGCGGATACCAGCGGAGTGGGTGTTATCCCCGCCGCTATGGTGTGAACAAGTTTAAACCCTGTCTTTGCAAGATCCTTCAGGGGCCCTTCTTTTGCTGGGGAGAAAGGAAGGAGGTTTCTTATCTTCTGAACTACTCCCTGAACCGCCCTTACAGGTGCAAGAGCTGCACTCATTATCCCTTTTGCGAGTGAGAGAATTATCTTTTTTCCCACTTCGGAAAGGTTTATGTTCTTGAGGAAGTTAATTAATTTCTTGAGTGCCATTATGGGAGCGGTTATAGGATTGACCCACAGGAAGACCAAGAGGGCTTTTTTCCAGCTGGAGATGAGCCAGGAGGTGAAGGTGGAGAGTTTGTTTTTGATAATGTCCCACAACCCTTTAACTTTGTCCCAGTTTTTGTATATCAAATACCCCGCCCCTGCTATTACAAAGGCTATCCAGCCTATCGGGTTTGATATGAAGGCCAAAGATAAAGCCCGGAACCCGAGAGCTATGGTTCGTAAGCTAACGAGTAAACGGGTGTTGTATGTTGTCATCAGCGCTACAGCTGTTCTATAAGCTATAAACCCGTTTATCGTCCATGAAAGCATAAGCCCTAAGGTTCCGAGGGTGAACATGAGGGTACCAAGTCCTATAACCACACCGAGTACTACTTTAGAGAGCGTAGGGAACTGCTGGGCGAACCTCGCAATAGGAGTCAGTATGACCTTAATGACTTTAAGGACCGCGTTAATTGTGGGGAGCAATACAGACCCTATGGTTATGCTCAAAGCTTGTAAATTGGCTTTGAGTTGCTTGAATTGGAATACGGTAGTCTGAGACATCTTCCTAAAGGCAGAGTCGGTGGCTCCGGCAGAGCCGCCCATCTTTTTCAGGATACTGGTAAACTTATCAGCCCCTGCGCCGGTTAGCTTAAGAACGGCTGAGAAACCTTCTACTGAAGAAAAAATCTCTGCCAGGATCTTCTGCTGCTCAGCTTCATCTTGGGTGTATTTCTTGACTGCTTTTGTCAGTATTTCAAGGGTTCCCTTGAGTCCATACTGTTTCAGAGTGTTGGCGTCTATTTGGACTCCAAGCTTCTGGAACCACTTCTCAGCTTGCTGTGTTGGGTTTAGGATGGATTCTATTGCGTACTTTATCCCTGTGAATGCCTCTCCTGTACTATCCCCCAAGGTTGTCAGGGTTGACATGGCTGCGAGGGTCTCCTCGAGAGATACGCCTGCTGTTGCAGCTATGCCCGCTACCTGACCTATGCTTCCGGCTATCTCGTTGAACGTTGTTTTGCCTTCCCTTATAGCCACGAAAACAAAATCGGAGATGTTCTTGGTTGTATATCCGAACTTCTTCCATGCGTTCTGCATGGATGTTAGGGCGTCGGTTGCAGTAAATATGTCACTCACCCCAGCTATAGCTGCTTTCCCCGCACTCTTCAAAAACTCAAGGGCTTTATCTGGGGCAACTCCCGCGGAAATCGCCTGATACATAGCCTTAGCCACTTCTACAGGGGAGGCTCCTATTTCTTTAGCAAGATCAAGAATCCTGGGAGCAAACTTCTTCTTGAACTCTTCAACGGACATATCTGTAAGCGTTGCTATCTCGGCCACTGCAGCTTCAAAGTTTGCTGCGGACACGGTAGGTATTATCCCAACTGCAAAGGTGGCTGCTCCTTTGAGCATCATACCCTTGGACCAGTCAGCAAGCTGGGCTGACTGCTCCTTTAATCTCTGAAAAGGGGCCTGGGCTCTTTCTATCGTCCTCCCAAGGCGATCAAATCCCCTGCTCAGGGTAAGAACGCTTCTGTCTATCCCCTTAACACTCCTTTCTATTTCTTTAAAGCTCTTTGCTACTTCCTTGGCCTGTCTTTCTACCTGTCTCAGGGGCGCTGTCATCCTGTCTATAAGGGAGAGGGTTACAAAGAGGCTCAGGGCTTCCATGACTTTTCCTCTTCTTCTTTTATTTGTTCAAGAAGTTCTGTTGTTTTGTCCAGCCAGAAATAGAACTCTGAAGCTTTCATCCTGAGGATGTCTCTGTATCCGAAGCCTGCCTCTCTTGAGAGGAAGATAACTGCCTGGCTAACTCTTCTAAACCAATCTGGTTGAGCGCTTGAGACAGCTTTAAGAAAAAACCCATGGGAAGCTTTTTAATGTCGTCTATATCCAGGTGCTGTCCATCAAAGGTTGTGATCAGGGATACGAGAGCGAGGGCAAATCCCATCCCCTCGGCAGACCCTGCAAGCCTTTCAGCTTTGATGAGGTCCTCTACGAGAGGCTCCCTAACTTCTACTTCCTTGAAAGCTGGCGCCTCCGCTTTTTTGAACTTTATCTCCATTCACTAACCTCCTATGTTTTGCTTATACTCCTGGAGAATATCCTCCCCTTCAACCTTATAGATGTTGTTGAGAACATCCACCTCAACTACTTCGTTTCCGTCCACCTCGAGCTTGTAATAGATTACGGAGAGTGTCGCTTCAGCTTCTGCTCCTTCTCCTTTCTTAACGTTCCCGCTGTCCCATTCTCTGAAGAACCCTCTTATCTCGGCTTTTACGGGAACTTCCCTGTTTACACCGTTCTGGTCCCATACCAGCATGGAAGCCCTCACCACTACACTTCTCATCTTGAAGGGGTTCGCTGCGAGACTTACAAAGTCAGGGTATATGGAGTTGAACTTTATCCTTGCCTCCATCTTATCAAGGCCTGAGGGGAGCTCCGCCTCCCCGTAAAGTCCGAGGGCTTTCGTGTCTGCAAACTTGAACTTGACCTTAGGGAGATCTACCTCTTCCGCCTTAGCTATGAAGTCCTGCCCGTCGATGTAAACCCTTGCATTGAAGACCTTGTTAATTTCAATAGCCATGATATTAACCTCCTGTTAGTTTCTTGAGCAGGTTGATATCAACTATCTGCTCGAAGGTTATCCTCTCGGCAGGCGTGGGGGGCATGATGGAGTAGTCGAAGAGAAGCCTCCCCGCTGCGAGCTGGTCCGGAGGGTTTTTGTCTTTGGGGAACCAGCACTTCCCGTCAACGAGGGCGCCTCTTCCAATCAGGGTTCTTATAAAGGCGTTCACCATGGAAAGAACTCCGTCTATAACCACGGTGATGGGCCTGTCAAGGAACTGCATCGTTGAAAACTCTATGGACTCAGCTATTATGTCCGCGGTCCTCCTGACGGATATGAAGTTTTTAGGGTCTGTCTGTGTGGGCCATGCTGCAGAGCGGTTGCCCCATACCCTGTATCCTGTTCCGAAGGAGTTGAAAACCGTAACTATACCGTTCTCGTTGAGAATATTGGTCTCTGACTGGGGGTCGGTGATGGAGGCGGTTATAGGTCTTTCTATTCCTGTTATACCTAGTATTTCGTTGTTAGAGGGGGACCACCAGTAGCCTTTTTCGTGGTCTACCTTCGCCATAACTCCTGCGAGCCTCTGGGAGAAAGGCTCCAGTCTCTCGGAGTTTGTAGCAATGTCGTAAACCTTGAGGTGAGGGTAGCATATCACAGCCCTGTAAGAAGAGGTGTTCAGCTGTCCCCCAGTCCCCCTTTCGTTTATGGCCTGCTGGACGGTCAGTCCCGCAGGAGCGTCTATTAGGGCTATCGCCCTGTGTTTCTCGGCTTTCACTATCATCTCGGACATAACCGCTGATTGCTCGCAGTATGTGGGTATGAGTATTATTTTCGCGGTGAAGCCGAACCTCGAGTAAAGCTCGTCTATTATTTGTAGCCCCGTCCTTTTCCCGGTGGTTGAATCGATGGTTCCTATGATGTCGGATGCTGTAACCGTGGAGGGATCAGGGTTCCCGTTTGCGTCCGTGTGGACCCTCGGGTCGAAGACGTTCACAGCTACGATGGTGGTTCCGCCGTGGTCAAATATAGCGTCGAAGGCATAGGGGAGCGTGTATCCAGGTTTGGGTTCTCCGAAGTAATAAGCTGCGTCCTCCTGCCTCAGGATAAGGATCGGCTGGTTTACAACCTGGTCATACCAGTCATTTGCCGCAACTCCGGCGGGAACGGTCTCGTGGACCGGGGCGGTTCCAACGAGGAACACCACGGCGGACTTTACTTCCCTTACGGGAATGGGACCCTTGGTGATCTCTATGGTCTCCACACCGTGCAGGTAGTTCACAGCCATCTTCACTTACCTCCTTTCTTCTTCTCCGGGACAGGTTCTATGTATCCCATACCCATGAGGTTCTTCACCCTCTCGTTGTCCTCGGGAAGCTCTATCTCCTTACCCGGAAAGAGTGTGTACTCTTTCTTCCCTATCCGCACAACCGTGGGGTATGTAAGCTTTACCCTAAACTTCATCCTTACACCTCCTCAAATCTGATCTCTGTGACAAGAGGTTCGGGCTCTTCGGGAACTACGTACTGACCTTCAGCGGAGAATGTCACCTTGTAGGCAAACTCCCCTGACTCGTGATAGAGGAGCGCGATGTCCTTAGGGGTCAGAAGGAATCCATTCGCAGCTTTGTTCGTCAGGTTATCTACCATAGCTTTTATCAGGTGGTAAGCTCCCTGGCCTTCGTCCCTCAGGTTTCTGAAGAACAGGACCACAGAAACCTGAGCACTTAACCCAAATCCATAACCAGCCTTCTTTGTAAAGTCCACCTTTTCTATCACGACCCGTATCGTGGGGACATATTTGGGTCTTTCAAAGAGCTCTTCGGGCTTTCCGCTCCAGGGATGGGCCTTGAGCCCCGCACTCTGAAGGAGCTGAATAACTCCTTGTTCGAGCTCCAGAAGCATTATCCAAACACCTCCCTGAAAGCTATGCGGAAGGTTTTTTGGAGATAGCTGCCCTGGATGAATTTCTGGAAGACGGGTGTCATGAAGGGTCTCGGAGGGATACCTCTGCTCGTGCCGTATTCGTGGTAGGGTGCGTAGGGGACGGGGGTTCCCACTATAGCCTTTCCCGTCTCTACCATATAGGTAAAGGACTGGGCGAGCGTGGTGGTCTTATGGAGCTTCTTCTCGGAGTAGCCTTTTTTTATCTTCCACTTTAGATAGGCTTCCTTGAGGGGGGACCAGTCAACACCGTGGGACTGGCCCTCGGTTTTGAATATCTCCGAGAGGCCCGCCTGTATTTTTTCAGCGGAATACCATAGTGCCCTGAAGGATGCCTCCTCAAGCTTGCCTGGAAGCTCTCTGAAGAACTTCTCTACTTCTCTGAAGCTATCCATTTCGTCCCCACCTTATCCGGTACTGCCCCGAGGAGCCTTTCCGCTTCTGCAATCAGGTTCTTTACGTTTATCACCTCGTAATTGTCCCCTCTTCTCCAGTAGAGGTTAGTCTGTGAAGCTATCTCGGAGGAGGCAAGGA
>WFPN01000101.1 GCA_015487535.1 Aquificaceae bacterium | reverse complement strand
CAGGGCGGGCCCCAACCATCTTGCCTTCCCCTCCTGGAAACAGGAGGTGGAAGTAGTTGTTGGCAAGTAAGGAAGAGGTAAGAAGGAAGTACCTGAGGATAAGAAGGAGCCTCGATCCCCGGACAAGGGAGGAGAGCAGCAGAAAGATAGTAGAGTTTATCCGCTCCCTTCCGGAGTTCAAAGAGGCAAGAAATGTCCTACTTTACTGCCCTGTAAAGGGGGAGCCGGACCTCACACCTCTGTTCAGGGAGGTTCTGAGCAGAGGATCCAGGCTCGCACTTCCCAAGGTAGCTAACGGAGATCTTGAGATAATCTTCGTCGATGATCCCTTGTGCCTCGAGGAATGCACATACGGAATACCTGAACCCTCCATCGGGGAGAAGGCGGATCCGGAGGAGATAGACTTCGTGGCCGTCCCCGGCATAGCCTTCGACAGGAGCGGCTACAGGCTCGGTTTCGGTAAGGGTTATTACGACAGGCTCCTGAAAAGAGTGAGTGCTCCCAAGGTGGGGGTGGCTTACTCCTTTCAGGTGCTCGACAGCGTCCCGAAAGAAGAGTGGGACGAGCCCGTTGACCTGATAGTTACCGAAGAAGGAGTTATAAGGAGGTTGTGAGATGGAAAACAGTATGGTGTTCATAGGGATAGCGTTAGGAGTTCTCATAGGTAGTCTGGTCGTGTTCTTCCTTCTTAAGGGAAGGAAAGAAGAGAGTGCGCCTGCTGCACCTCAGGTAGATCTTGAGAAGGAGATCCGGAGGGCAGAGGAAGAGGCCCTCAAGCTGGTTAGGGAAGCTCAGGAGAAGGCGGAGAAGCTGCTTAAAGAAGCGGACGAGAAAGCCCAGAAGATAATATCCCAGGCGAAGGAAGAGGCGGAGAGGATAAGGAAGGAAGCGGAGGAAAGGAAGAGGGAGATAAAGGAGCTAGAAGAGGGGCTTCACTCAAAGGAGAGACAGCTTGAGAGGAAGTGGGAAGTTATAGAGCGCAGAGAAGAAGAGATATACAGAAGGGAGAAGGAGGTCAGGGAGTTCGAGAGGCAGGTAGAGGCGAGAAGAAAGGAGGTCTTAGAGCTTGAGGAGAGGCTCGCCAAGGAGCAGGAGGAGATAAGGAAGCTCAAGGAGCAGGAGATGCTCGAGCTCCAGAGGATAGCCTCCCTCACCGTCGAGGAGGCGAAGGAAGAACTCCTGAAGAGGGTAGAGGAGGAGAGCAAACTCGAGGCCTTAAAGCTCATGAAGAAGATAGAGGAGGAGGCGAAGGAGAAGGCGGAGCTGGAAGCGAAGAGGATAGTTACCACCGCAGTCCAGAGGATCTCCCCCCAGATAGCGATAAACTACACCACAACTGCTGTAGAGCTTCCAAGCAACGAGTTCAAGGGAAGGATAATAGGTAGGGAAGGTAGGAATATAAGGACCTTCGAGCTTCTCACCGGAGTTGACCTGATAATAGACGACACGCCGGACGTGGTCACCATATCCTCCTTCGACCCTCTGAGGAGGGAGATAGCCAAGGAGGCCCTCGAGAGGCTTATCGAGGACGGAAGGATCCATCCCGCGAGGATAGAGGAGATAGTGGACGAGGTTAAGAAGGAGATGGACGAGAGGATAAGGAAGATGGGAGAGGAGACAGCCTTCGAGCTCGGGCTCCACGACATAAACCCGGGACTCTACTACTACATAGGGAAGCTCTACTTTAGAACCAGTTACTCACAGAACGTCCTCCTTCACTCCAAGGAGGTAGCGCACCTGGCAGGACTGATGGCAGAGGAGCTGGGGCTCGACGCAAAGCTCGCGAGGAGGGCAGGCCTCCTGCACGATATAGGTAAAGCGGTATCCCACGAGCTTGGGGGCTCACACACCGACATAGGGGTGGAGCTCTGCAAGAAGTACGGCGAGCCAGATGCCGTCATAAACGCTATAAAGGCCCACCACGAGGAGGAACCCGTAAGGTATCCCGAGGTAGCCCTCGTGTGCGCCGCGGACGCCCTATCTGCGGCCAGACCGGGAGCGAGAAGGGAGACCCTCGAGGCTTACCTTAAGAGGCTCGAAAAACTCGAGGAGATAGTCAAGTCCTTCAAGGGGGTTGCCAACGCCTATGCCGTCCAGGCGGGAAGAGAGGTCAGGGTGATCGTCAATCCGGAGGAGATCTCCGACGAGGAAGCCTACATACTCTCAAAGGATATAGCCAAGAAGATCGAAGAGGAGATGGAGTATCCCGGGCAGATAAAGGTGGTTGTGATCAGAGAGCTAAGGCACGTGGAGTATGCTAAATAATAAATAATAGCGGGTG
>WFPN01000100.1 GCA_015487535.1 Aquificaceae bacterium | reverse complement strand
GTACTTACTATGGAGAACTATGGGTTCTCCCCTGTTGGTGAAGTCCACCAGCTTCTCCTCCTCAGGTATCACGCCTATCAGAGGAGCCTTCAGTATGTCCAGGATGTCCTCCACCGAGAGCATCTCCCCCTTCTTGACCATCTTCCACTTTATCCTATTGACTATTATCCAGTAATCCTCCTTGTCCATGCTCTCCAAAAGACCGATCACCCGGTCGGCGTCCCTAACGGAGGACACCTCGGGATTGACAACTATGTAGGCACGATCTGCAGGGCTGACGGCGATCTTGAAGCCCTGCTCTATCCCCGCAGGGGAGTCTATAATTATGTAGTCAAACTCTCCTTTAGATTTCACATCCTTAACCAGCTCTATCCACTTGTCGGTGTTCACCGCGTCCTTGTTCTTGGTCTGGTTCGCCGGAAGCAGGTAAAGGTTCAAGCCCCTTTTGTCCTTCACGTAAGCCTTCTCCGGGGGAACCCTCCCTTCGAGGACGTCCAGTATGTCATAGACTATCCTGTTCTCAAGGCCCAGGATCATGTCGAGGTTCCTGAGGCCTATGTCCGCATCTATGAGAAGGACCTTCTTACCAAGTTTGGCAAGGGCAACACCCAGGTTGGCGGTTACAGTGGTCTTACCCACGCCTCCCTTTCCCGAGGTTACTACGATTACCTCCGTCATCCTCTTCTCCTCTCAGACTTTTTCTAAAACTATCATACCATCCTCCACCCTCGCCACCTCCGGATAACCGGGTGAGACCCTTTCCGAGTCTTCGGATATGGCTATCTTCTTCCCTATCCTTATCTGTTGAGGCTCCATCTTGAGGGCCACAACTACGGCGTTCTCGTCGCCAAGAGCTCCAGCTATAGCTATCCCCCTCAGAGCTCCCATAATAATAATATTACCCACCGCCACAACCTGGGCATCCTTGTTAACGTCCCCAAGGACAAGGACGTCCCCGCCGTGCTCTACCTTCTGTCCGGACCTCAAGGGCCTGTCCACGATAAGGAGCCGGTCCTTCTTCTCGGCTTCTTTCCTGCCTCCGGTGCTTATCCTCTTTATGCTCTCGAGGTTTAGCTCTTTAAAGAAGTCTTCGAGCTCTCTAATCCAGTCCTGGGGGAGGTCTTCGGCGTTCTCTATTATGAAGTAGCTTCCCTGGAAGAGCTTTCCCCTTACCTTTCCCCTTATTTCCTCCTTGAGGGTTTCCAGATCTTTGCTGTCTTTTATCCTTATCGCTATTACGGGAAGAGTTATCCCCCTTATCTCTACCACCGCTTCAAATTATTATATCAGTGCTCGTGATGGTGGTGGATGTGCCCGCTTTCCTTTAGCAGGGGACACGAGGGTGGACAGGAGTAGCCTTCCCTCTCTATCTGGATGGTGGTGTGCTCTATACCGTGTTTCTTAGCTATATCCTCCACCTCCTTCAGTATATCGTTGCAGGCCTCCACATCGCTCACGACCACGTGGGCTGTGAGAACAACGTTCCCCGCCGTTATCGACCAGATGTGCAGGTCGTGAACGTCCAGAACCCCCTTAACTTCCTTTATCTCCCTCTCTATCTCCTCAGGATCTATCGCCGAAGGGACCAGCTCCAGAAGAACGTTGAGGGACTCCCTGATAACCGAGTAAGCTCCGGGGAGTATGAGGAGTGATATGGCTATGCTGAGGATAGGATCGGCCAGGTAGAACTTCCAGAAGGTCACCGCAAGGCCCGCGAGGATCGCGGCCACCGAGCCCAAAGTATCTGTAACCACGTGGAGGAAGGCAGCCTTCACGTTTATGTTCTCCTCGGCAGTTCTAAAGAGAAGGTAGCCGGCAACTAGGTTTATCACCAGACCTACCGTGGCTATCAGGAGCATCTGAGGGCCCAGAATCGGTTCAGGGTTTATGAACCTATGGAAGGCCTCATAGGCTATGTACCCTATCAGACCGAGGAGGAACACGCCGTTCGCCAGGGCGGCGAGAACCTCTAACCTGTAGAGGCCGTAAGTCATCCTCTTTCCCTTTGCCTTCTGAACGAGAAGCTGGGCCACGAGAGCTATGAATAGGGATACGCTGTCGGTGAGCATGTGCCCGGCGTCCGACAGGAGGGCGAGTGAGTTGGTCAGGAAACCGCCGATGAGCTCTACGAAGGCGAAGGTGAATACGAGAAACAGGCTTATGCCAAGAGCCCTGATACTGCCGCTTCTATCCATTTCTAAAATATTATTGCCGTGAGGAAGTAATCGGATATGAGTATGAGCATCGATGAGGTTACCACCGAGTTGGTGGTTGCCCGCCCTACACCTTCCGTTCCTCCGCTAGTGTAGTATCCGAAGTAGCAGCTCACCGTGGCTATTATGAAACCGAAGACGAAGGCCTTGTAAAGTCCACCCACTATGTCGTAGAACTCGGTCAGGTCTATCATCTTCTGCCAGTAGAGGTACTCGTTCACACGAAAGAGCTTTGTGGCGACGAGCCAGCCTCCGAGTATGCCCGATACGTTCGAGAGTACGGTAAGCAGGGGCACTCCCACGGTGGTGGCAAACAGCCTGGGTGTTACCAGATACCTGACCGGGTTTACCGCCATAACCTCCAAAGCGTCTATCTGCTGGGTTATCCTCATGGTGCCTATGCTCGCCGTCATCGCAGATCCCACCCTCGCAACCACCATCAGAGAGGTGAGGACGGGACCGAGCTCCCTTCCCATCGAGAGTGCTACGACCGCCCCTATCAGGTACTCGGCGTTGAACCTGTGGAAGGTCGAATATGTCTGGAGGGCTATAACGCCACCAGTGAAGAGTGAGGTTACCACAACCACGAGGGATGTTTCCGCGGCTATATAGATGAACTGACTGACGAAGTGCCTGACCTTAGGGGGTTTTCTCAGGAGGAAGTACACCGCCTGTAGGGCGAGCAGCGTGGCCTTCCCCACCTCCTCCGAGAGCCTGAGAAGAAAGTTCATCTCAGAATCCCCTGACGTGCTCCAGGTAGAGCTTGTAGCGCTCTCTGACTTCCTCCATAAAGTCCCCGCCGAGCTTCTCCAAGAGGGCGTCGGCCAGGACTATGGCTAGCATCGCCTCCCCCACGACCGATGCAGCCGGAACCGCTACCACGTCGGTTCTCTCCTTCCCGGCCTTTAACTCTTCCTTCGTCTCTATGTCCACGCTCCTGAGGGGGTTCTTGAGTGTGGGAATGGGCTTCATGCTCACCCTTACGACTATGGGCATTCCGTTCGTTATCCCACCTTCAGTTCCGCCAAGGTTGTTGGAGTGTCTAAAGAAACCCCTTTCGGGGTCGTAGCCTATCTCGTCGTGAACCTGGGAGCCGAGCCTTTTAGCGCTCTCAACGCCCAGACCTATCTCCACCGCCTTCATAGCCTGTATGCTCATCATCGCCTGGGCTATCCTACCGTCAATCCTCCTGTCCCACTGGATGTGACTCCCGAGACCAGGAGGGACACCCACCGCGAAGACCTCGAAGATACCTCCGGCGCTCTCCCCTTTCTCCCTAACGCTGTCTATGTATCTTTTGAACTCCTCGTCCTTAGAAGGGTCGGGAAACCTGACCTCGGACTTCTCGGCAAGCTCGTGCCTCCTGAGGAGGTCCTTCTCCTCTATTGGAAAGGAGCACTCCCCTATACTTACCACGTAGCTCCCTATCCTTATACCGAGCTCCTCTAGGAACCTTTTGCAGACCGCACCTACGGCGACCCTTGCGGCAGTCTCCCTCGCTGAGGCCCTCTCAAGGATGTTCCTGAGGTCCCTCTGGTTGTACTTGATCCCGCCCGGAAGGTCGGCGTGTCCAGGCCTTGGCCTGGTGAAGGGGACCACGGATTCAGGAGGCTCTCCCTCAGGGGACATCTTCTCCTTCCAGTTTTCCCAGTCCCTGTTCTCTATCCAGAGGGTTATGGGTGATCCTATTGTCTTTCCGAACCTCACTCCCGAGAGGATCTGGACCCTGTCCTTCTCTATCTTCATCCTCCCCCCACGTCCGTACCCTCTCTGTCTTCTCTCTAGGTCTCTGTTTATGTGTTCGGGCTTTAGCTCAAGGTTGGCCGGAATTCCCTCCAGTATGGCGGTAAGGCCCCTTCCGTGGGACTCGCCCGCCGTCAGGAATCTAAGAAAGCGGAGGGACATCTACTCTTTGGGAACCCGTGCCGCCTTAACTACCTTACCTGCCTTCAGGCACTTTGTACATACGTACATCCTCTTCACGGTCCCGTCGGGAAGCCTGACCCTCATCTTGTGAACGTTGGGCTTGAATAGTCTCGGGTTCCTTTCCGCCGAGAAGGTTACCCTTCTTCCGTGCATCACCCTTTTACCACATATCTCACAGGCAGCCATCCTTTACCTCCGGAGAGCTAAGTATTGTATCAGAAATCAGCCCAGGTGTCTTCTGAAGAACTCCACGGCCAGCTTCCAGGCGTCCCCGGCCACGTCCTCGTTATAGACCTCCGGTCTCTTGTCGTTCAGGAAGGCGTGGTTCACACCGGCATAGACTTTCGCCTGAGCTTCCACGCCGTTCTTCCAAACCTCCTTGAAGATGTCTATCACGCTATCGTTGTTCACGAACTCGTCCTTTTCCGCCATTATGAAGAATATGGGAACCTTTATGCTGTGGGGATCTATGGGTGCGAGCTGGGGAAGTCCGTAGAAGGGAACGCTTGCGTCTATGAGATTTGAGAACTTGCTGGCAAAGTACATCGAGAGCGTCCCGCCGCAGCAGAAACCGGTAACGCCCACCTTTACCGGATCGGTCTTGTCGAGGTTCCTGAGGTGCTCCACGCTCGCCTTGAACATGGCATCCACTTCGTCCATTCTATTCTGGAACATCTCGGTCATCAGCTTTCCCGCATCGTCCGGGTTGTCCGCGCTCTTGCCCTTGTAAAAGTCAGGGGCGAAGGCCACGAAACCCTCCTGGGCGAGCTTATCGGTGAGCTCCTTTATGTTGGAGAGAGGCGAGTCCAGGCCCCACCACTCGTGTATTATTATCACAGCCGGTCCCCTGTCCGTGGGCTCGGCCAGATAGCCGCTGACCTTTACACCCTCAGCTTCGAACTCCACTATCCTTCCCATGTCCTTTCCCTCCTGCTCATAATTTTACATGAACGTACGTGTAGTAGAAGTTCTGATCGACCCCGCTCGAGAGCTTGGTTCCCTCCTCCTCTATTTTGTCCCCAAACTCTTCCCGGGCGGCCTCAAAGAACTCTTTATGGATGCTGTCTCCTATAGAGTAAGAGTAAACCGTCCCGGCGAGTGTCTCCTCCCCGATCTTTGCAACGCTACCTACCAGTTCGTTCTCACAGAAGAAGAGGGTTTTATCCCCTTCTACCTCCTTTGCAAGCCCCGAACACCTGCCTTTCAGGAGCTCCTCTATGAGCTTCTCAAGCCTCTCCCTCACAGCTCTCTCCTAAGTACGCCTTCCCGCCGTCGGCCGTAAGCTCCCTTCCCTTCTCATAGATGTTCCTCAGTGTGTATCCGAGGGCCTTCTTCCCGTCTGAGCTCACGGAGGTAACAAGACCAACGGCCTTATTCCCCTCGTATAGCTTTGACCCCTCCTTTACATCCCCCTCCAGTTCGAGCTTCACGAGGATCCTTGGAGTCCTTCCCCTGAAGTAAACCCTGGCTATAGCCTCCTGACCCACGTAGCATCCTTTGTTCATATCGATTGCGTAGCTGAGGACTCCCGCCTCCAACGGAGAGAAGCCTTCCCTGAGCTCCTTACCTATCCGTGGAACACACCTCTCTATCCTGAGGTCCTCGAACTCTACCTCGTCTATCTCCATATCCTTGAGCAGCCTATCGGCGAGGCCTGAAAGGTCTCCCATCAGATCGTAACCCTCTTCCCTCAGCCTGAGCGGGTTCTTGGCTACGAGAACACACTCTATCTCCTTAACCTCGTAATCTTCTAAAACCACGCCGAAGGCGTCCTTCACGAACTCAGATGATCCTTCTCCGAACACGAAGATGTGCTCTGTGCTCCTGGTCAGATCCTCGAAATAGACCTTCAAAGAGAGCTTGAGTTTCTCAAACTCTTCTATAACCTCGCTCGCCGGCTTCTCGGTATCCAGAAGGTAGTAATCTCCTATCCTGTAAACGAAGAAATCAGCAACCGGCTGTCCGTTCTGTCTGAGCCAGAGGTTGTAGTTGAAGGTTCCAGGCTTGAGAGCCTTTACGTTGTTGGTGAGCAGGCTGTGTAGGAAGTGGGTGTGCTCCTCGGGGGCGGTCATCCCCTTCATCAGGACCTTTG
>WFPN01000099.1 GCA_015487535.1 Aquificaceae bacterium | reverse complement strand
GCGGTAAAGAACGGGGAAGTTATCCTGCTTGTAAACGGGGAGAGGAAGAGGGTGAAGGTGGGCAGAGTCTTCGAGAGCTACGCGGAGGTCCTCGGCTTTCCTTCCGGGACTCCGTGTCTATTCCCCGAGGGGCGATGAGGCACGTTCTCTTCATATCTTTTAAGCTCCTTACCGAAAGGAGGAGGCAGACGCTTATCTCTACTCTTGGAGTGGCGATAGGGGTGTGTGCCTTCGTGGTGATGAGCTCTCTTATGCTCGGCTTTCAGAAGCACTTCATAAGGCAGGTGATAGATCTCGACGCCCACATTTCCATAAAGCCCAAGTTCAACTACGACGAGAAGAGGATACTTTCCAAGGTATTCGGTAAGGATGTGATCTTAGAGATCCTCGGAGCCAAGCCGAAGGATGTGAGGGACAGGATAAGGAACTACAGGGAGATAATCTCCAGATACACGGGGAGGATGGGAATTCTCGGGATCTCCCCCCATCTGAGGAGCAACGGGATAATCCGATACGGGCCGAAGGAAAAGCCGGTGAACCTCTTCGGGATAGATCCAGATCTGGAGGGGAAGGCCTCGAGCATAGAGAGGTTCCTTGAGGGAAAGAGACTCAAGAGCCTGAGGACCAAAAGGAACGGGATAATCCTCGGGAAGCTGGTGGCGAGGGATCTGGGCGTAAGGAAGAGGGGGGCAAAGGTCCTCCTCGTGACTCCAAACGGAGTTTCTGAGGTCCTGGAGGTAGTGGACCTCTTCAACTCCGGAATAACAACGATAGATCAGAGCAGGGCCTACGTCCACATAAAGACTCTCCAGAGGCTTCTGGGAAGACCTAACGAGGTAAACGAGCTTGTGGTGAAGGTGGAGGACGTGGATGAGGCGGTCCGGATAGCGAGAGTTTTGGAGGAGGAGACCGGATACGATGCCCGGAGCTGGCAGGAGGCCTACAGCAACTTCCTACAGCTCTTCAAAATCCAGAAGACGATAACCTACCTGGTGGTGGGGGCGATACTGCTTGTCTCCGCCTTCGGGATCTTCAACATCCTGATGATGACTGTTCTCGAGAAGAAGAGGGACATAGCCATCCTCAAAGCCATGGGATACACGAGCGGGGACATAACTATGGTCTTCCTGATCCAGGGTCTGATAATAGGCGTAGTAGGAGTTCTCCTCGGTAGTATTCTCGCCTACGGGCTTCAGGAGTATCTCTCGAGCATAGAGATGGATCTTGAGGGCCTTCTGAGGGCAAAGGGATTTATCCTTGACAGATCCCCCCTCTACTACATGGGAGGGGCACTTTTCGCCCTCGTATTTACGCTCGTGGCCTCAATACATCCCGCGAGGAAGGCTTCAAAACTCGATCCGGTGGAGATCTTCAGGAGCGCAGGAGTCTGAAGCAGGCAACGGTCCCGAAGGTGTACAGGAAGTGGACCGTGAGGAAGGTAAGGATTGGACCGAACAACAGCAGGGGAGGTATAAGCAGGATAAGGTGGAGCAGGAGGAAACCGAAGGTTATCAGTGAAACTACAATAGAGGACTTTATGTAGTCCCAGCTCAGCATCGTCCTCCAGCTGACCTCCGCCCACAGGGAGCTGATGAAGGCCAAGAGCGTGCCCGAAAAGCCCTTCCCCCTTAGCATAGCCCTTCCGAAGAAGATGGGGAAGGAGGAAATAACGGAAAAGTATAGAAATACCGCGATCAGAAGGCTAAGAAGGAGTCCCTTCCAGCTCACGTCTCCCCCCTCCAGAAGGGGCTTGAGGACGCTGAGCACTCCCCCCGCGGACAGGATTACCAGCGAGAGGAGGAGGGCAAGGACCGTCAGGAATATCTGGGCTACGAGAACGCCGATAACTTCACCCGGATAGGAGGAGAGAACCTTTGTTAAGCTGACCGACCCGAGTCCGGATTTGAGAGCTTCCGGATTGCCTTCAGAGTCTATGTACAGCTTGGAGATGAAAACCACGTAAGAGAAGATCAGGTAGGACTCTATTAGGGCGGATAGCTGACCCACAAGGGGTATCCAGACGAAGAGGTTCAGCAACACAAGTGAGAAGAGAAATGGGAGGCTTGTGTAGAGATTGGCGGTCAGACTGATCTTCCATATATGCAGAGCCTCCTTCCACACGAGATATATTATGATTAACTGCACCGGAGGAGGTAAGAGATGGAACTTGTTATAGATGACATACTG
>WFPN01000098.1 GCA_015487535.1 Aquificaceae bacterium | reverse complement strand
ATCAGGACGAGGATCAGGGGAACCAGGACGGGAGTGGTGGGCCTTCCTTCTCTCCTCAGGTACAGGTACGTTACCAAGAGGGCAAGACCTGCGAGGAGCTGGTTGGCGGCGCCGAAGACGGGCCAGAAGACCAAGCCACCCTTACCGCCCTCCTTGGCGAGAACGAGGGCCATAGAGGTAAGGACAGCCACGAGCGAGGCTATCCAAGTATTCTTAAGAGGTTTTATCGAGTATATCTGACCGAGCTCGTTGAGGATGTATCTCTGTATCCTAACGCTCGTATCCATAGTTGTGGCAGCGAACAGAACTATGAGAGTGGCTATGAGGGTTGTCCCAAGATCTGTGGGTATGCCCAGGGAGGATATCAGGTTGGCCCCGCCCTCAACCACGGCGGGAACGGCCGACTTCTTTATGGAGGCCCATGAGGAGTAGAGCTCAGAGAACCTTCCCGCCGCGAACATGGTAAGTCCCGCTGTGCAGGCAACTATCACCGCAACCGCGAGAGAGCTCTCTCCCAAAAACCCGAGATACCCAACTGTCCTAGCATCGGTCTCCTTGGACAGCTGCTTCGAAGAGGTGCCCGACGAGACAAGTGCGTGGAACCCGCTCAGGGCACCGCAGGCTATAGTGATAAATAGAAAGGGGAATATAGGCGGTGCTCCTTCGGGGGAGAGGTTAAAGGCTGGAGCCGAAACGCTTGGGTTTGAAATCAGGGCCCCCACGTATATAAGGGCGAGGAGTATAACAACCTGAAGACCGTTGAGAAAGTCCCTCGGCTGGAGCAACAGCCATACAGGGAGGGAGGAGGCGAAGAAGGTGTACGTAAAGAGGACGAGTATCCAAAACATTATGGGTTCTACCCCGAGTAAGGAAGAGATACCGTCCACCTTCACAGGAAACATCTTCCCCAGGAACATGGATCCGTAAAGTATTGCTAGGAAGACCGCCGTAGGGATAAGAAAGTTAATCCTGAACCTGTAAACGCTGTACCCGAAGGCTATGGCCAGGGGAACTATTGTCCAGGCGGGTATAACGCTCGAGGGGAACTTGGTAAATAGAAGGGCGATCACGTAGGCGAAAACCGCGTTGACCAGGATAGCCAAAGCGAGTATTATCAGGAGGAAGACGACCCTCGCCCTCTCCCCGGCATACTCACCCAGTATGGTTCCGACCGACATACCCCTGTGCCTTATGGAGGTGACTAGGGCGGAGAAGTCGTGAACCGCTCCTATAAAGACAGCACCCAGAACAACCCACAGAAGCGCAGGGACCCAGCCCCATATAACCGCTATAGCAGGCCCAACTATAGGCCCGGCACCTGTGATCGAGGTGAAGTGATGTCCCAACAGTATCCACTTGTTGGTGGGAACGTAATCCACGCCGTCTTTCAGCTCGTGGGCGGGCGTTTTCCTGCTCTCGTCAAGGGAAAAGACCTTCTCGGCAAGGTACTTTGAGTAGAAGAGGTAACCGATAAGGTACATAGACAGTGCGAAAAGGATCAGCCAGACCGCACCCATGCTTGAAATTATAAAACCTGCCGGTCCAGAGCTGTTTTATATTAAAGTTTATGAATATCCTAATAATCGGAAGCGGCGTTATAGGCTTATCTACCGCCTTCGAGCTGGCCCTGGCTGGACACAGCGTAAAGGTAGTAACCAGGAACTACGAGGAAGGTTCTTCCTGGGTAGCTGGGGGAATGCTGGCTCCCTACTCGGAAGGCCTCACGGGAGATCTCCTCAGGTTCTCTGTAGAGAGCTTGAGGCTGTATCCGGAGTTTCTGGACAGATTACAGGAGGTTTCAAGGCTCAGGATCTACTTTAACAGGAATGGTATCTTAAGGCTCTTCTTGAGCGAAGAGGAGTACGAAGAGGCCAAGAAACTGGCGGCTAAAAATTACAAAGACACAGAGTTCGAAGAGCTATACGGAGAAGAGCTCAGGAAGAGGGAGCCCCTCCTCTCAGGAGAACCGATAGCGGGCTTACTCTTCAAAGAAGAGGGAGACGTCGATGCAGAGAAGCTGATGGACGCCCTACTCTTTGCGTGTGAGAACCTGAGGGTAAAGATTCAGGTGGACGAGGTGGTAAGTTTAGAGAAGAGGAACGGAAGGATAGAGAGCGCTAAAGGTCTAAAGGAGAACTACGTTGCCGACTTTTACGTCCTCACAACGGGAGCGTGGAGCAAACCCCTCTTAGACCTTCCCGTCTATCCCGTAAAGGGACAGATCCTCAAGGTTAAGGGGAGCGAGCTGGACAAGGTTTACTACTCGAACATCTCCTACATAATACCGAAGGAGAACTTCATACTTATAGGAGCGACCTCAGAGGATGCTGGCTTTGACTCGAGACCTACCGTTGGGGGGGTTAGATCCCTGCTCGAGGGCGCGGTCAGGATAATACCCTCTCTATCCGAAGCCGAGCT
>WFPN01000097.1 GCA_015487535.1 Aquificaceae bacterium | reverse complement strand
CTATACAAGGGATAGGTCTTACATGGAACCAGATAGTAGCCCTCCTGATGGTGATTCTGTCCGTGCTCCTTCTCTTCTTCCTGAGGAGAGTTCCCTCTCCCGCAGGAGAACGCTGAGCCTGTAATCGACCAGGATCTCCAAGGGATCTCTCTCGAGCCCCGGATCCCTGAACGGGACGCTGAAGGGAGAGGTAACCAACCTTTTCTTTTCGGAAGGCCCTAGGGTGTTCAGCTGGCCCATGAGGGTTGCCACCGTCCCGCCCCTTTTCCTTCCCACAGGCTTGCTCGATCCTACCCTGAAACCGAGATCCATCAGCGCCCTTCTGACCGGCAGGGAGGAGGTGTAGGATACCCAGTAACCTTCCGGGTCCATGGAGCGCTTTATCATATCCAGGAACTCGAGGCTCCACATCTCCGGGTTCTTATATGGGGAAAAGGGATCGTGGAAGACGGCGTCCGCATAGAAACCGATCAAACTCCTTACCCTCTTCCTCGCGTCCCCCAGAAGCACCCTGACGCTCACCCCTTCCCTCTCCCCCTCGGGGAGAAGCTCTATTATGAGCTCGTGGAACCTACCGTAAGGTTCGGGCAGTATGGGTATATCTCTACGGAGATCCTTCTCAAGAGAGATTATCTCTACCTGTGCCTTCGGAGCAACCTTCTTAATTTTGCATAGAGCTACCGCCACGTTGTATCCGAGTCCGAAGCCAACGTCCAGTATCCTGACACGCCCTCTGAGGGTGGCTTTCTCAACTATCCTGGACGGCAGGACGAACTTCTCAAGAGATTCCCTAACGGCCCCGGCGGTGAGGCTGTGGTACGGCTCTCCGAACTCACCGCTCCAAAGGGTGTAGCTTCCGTCCTCGGTCTTTACTAAGCGGTCCCCCTCCCGCTTCCGGGCTGTCCATCGTGCTATATCCCTTAGAACCCTCTCCCTCTCAACATCGTCCAGCCCTATTCCGAGCGAGCGAGCCCTAGCGTCGATCAACTTCCTGAGCAACTCCATAGGAGTTAATGTAACTCTCTATCAGCTCCTTTAATCGCCACTTTCTCGGGAGCTCTCCCATGAAGACTATATCTTCCTCGGTCAGGTCCTCCTCTTCCTTCTTAACCAGAAGGACCGGCGTCGTGGCTATGCCCAGGTATGTGAAGGTGTCTAGCATCTCGTACATATCCACCTCTTCCCACTCGAAGTCTAACTCCTCCTGAAGCTCCCTTAGGAGCTTCTTCACTCTATCGCAACGTGGACATACTTCTTGTGTAACCAGTAAAAACTTCATCTCAACCTCCTGCAAGGAATATAGAGGACGGTGGGGTTCTCACACTGACATGGATTAGCTTTCGCCGACCACCCTGTTCTTGCCGGTCTTCTTAGCTATGTAAAGGCTCTTGTCGGCCCTCTCTATAAGATCCTCCACACTCTCCCCTTTCTTACCCTCGGCCGCCCCTATGCTCACCGTGAGCCTGACCTTCCTCCCGTTCACCTTGAAGCTGGCGAGTTCCACCCTCCTTCTTACGTTCTCCGCAGCCTTTAGGGCGCCGCTCAGGTTCGTCCCCGGCAGTATCACCACGAACTCCTCCCCTCCGTACCTAAAGACCATGTCCGAGTCCCTGAGGGTTTCCCTTATAACCTGCGCTACCTCCGAGAGGATCATGTCCCCGACCTGATGCCCGAAGCTGTCGTTTATATCCTTAAAGTTATCTATGTCTATCATGAGGACGGATACGGGCTTACCTATACCGACCATCTTCTCCAAGAACTTCTTCCCGAACTCCTCAAAAGCCCTCCTGTTGAAGACCTCCGTGAGTCCATCGAGGTAGGCCTTGCTTGTGTAAAGATCAACCTCCTTAGAGAGGGTATCCACGTAACTTTTTATCTCCTCTGCCATCTCGAGGATGGCGGCCCTTATCCTGTCTATCTCGTCCCTGACCTTTGCAGTTTCCTCTCCCCTTATGTCCTCGAAGCGCTTCTGCTTCACAAGGTCTATAATCCTCAGCGTTCTTTCTATCCTCGAGTATATCCTCGATAGCACTACCAGAAGGAGCGCGAAGACGAAGAAGAGGGGAGGCACGTATAGGAGTATCAGATCCCTCAGACTCCCGAGAGCGGCCTGGGCCGCGAAGCCTGTAAAGTCCCGGTACGTGAAGAAGTACCCTATAATTCTCCCCGAGAAATCCTCCAAAGGCTTGCTGCAGAGAACGAAGGTCCTTTCCCCTATCCTGAACCTGGATGTGGACAGGCCCAGGAGGTCTATGGGAACGTCCCTGGGGCTGAGCTCTCCCCTGGTCTCGACTGCGTATCCCTTCACTTTCAGCCGGCTGCCCACGTACCTCTCGTAGCTCTTATCTAGCAGAGACATCTTTAACGCAGAATCTGAGACGGCGAGGCCGCTCCCCTGCCCGGTTATCTCCGTGTATCTGCTCAGAAAGTCCTTCATGTCTATTCCCACCGAGGCGACCCCCACCACCTCATCGCCCATGAGTATCGGGTTTGAGGCCCTTATCCCCACGTAGTTTATGCAGATCAGTATCGTCTGCGTTGATGTGCAGGTCTTACCGGCCCTGACGACGTCCCCCCTTATCCTGCTCACGTCCCTTTGAGGAGCTTTGGGGTTTCTAACGTTCAGAAAGGTTACAGCGGGGAGCTTGAAGATAACCATCTCCCTGATAAGGCCGTCCCTGCTCATCTCCTCGTAGAGAGGTCTGAGTCTCCTGTAGAGCCCCTCCCTGTCTCCCCCAGCGACGGCTTTTATAACTTCCCTATCCTTTGCCACGTAGGAGGACACCGCGTTCGCCACCGTCTTGTGAAAGTTTACGAGCTCCATGTACTCGCCGAGGCTCTCCTTACAGAATCTGTCCTCCTCAGCCTTTATCAGCTTTCTGTACGCGTTCCACTGATGGATCCCTCCCGCCAGGACTGCTAGGGCGAAGGAAGCTGTGGTAAGAAGGAAGAGCTTCTTTCTCAGGGTCATCTGATTACTAATTTCGGATCATTGAGGTCTCATG
>WFPN01000096.1 GCA_015487535.1 Aquificaceae bacterium | reverse complement strand
TACGTATACATTACCTTATATATTCACACGCTATAAATTCATGGTGTGCGTGCCTAAAAATGTGACACTTCAGGAAGACCTGAGAAAGTTGTCCACTATGCCGTGTTCTGATAGCACAAAGGTAAGCATGTATCCGTCCTAAAAATGTGATCTTTGTTTGGAGAAGTTTCTCCAAACTAACCGTGAAAGAGGTACTCGTCTCCGTGAGGTTCTAAAGATGCTTTTGTCGTTCCCGATGTAGCTTTTTCCGGTTTTGGTCTGGAGAATTTTCTCCAAACCATTTACTTTTGTTCTTACTCTTCCTGATATCCCCATCTATCTCAAGATTTCCATCAACCTCTTCACCTTCTCCTCAATCTGATTGTAGGAACCGGGAGCTATCTCCAGGAGTTCGAGCGTGAGTTTCTCCGCTTCGTCAAGCGTTCTGAGGATTTCCCTCTCAAGTCTCTCAACTTCTTTCCCGTTGGAAGTTCCCGTCTGAGAAGCGCTCGTCAGGGGTGGTACGGTATGCTCGGTTTTGTGCATAGGAAGGAAAACGAACTTCCCGTGACAACCCCAAAAGTTCCTATCCTTCCTTTCTGCAAAGTACTTCTGTAAACTCAAGCACCCCCGAGTAGAAGACGTATTCCCTGAACTCTCTGTCTCCCGGCATTTTCCTCACGTCCTCGTAGAGCTTTCTGAACCTCGGCTTCAGCTCCGGGTTCTCCGTGAGGAGCTTCTTCCCGGCCCGAACTATGAGCTTTTTCTTAAGCTCCTCAAGTTCGTCGGAAGATAGCCCGTCCAGCTCGGGAAGCTCAAGCCCGTAGGTCTTTGCAAAGGAACGGATCTCCTCGGCGAGCTCCCTCCTGAGTTCCTCTTCCTCCATCTTCTCCTTTTCCTCCAGACACTCCTCGTAGAAGGAAAGGAGTTCCCCGGGGACGGCCTCGTCGGGAGAGGTGAGCCACTCCCACCTGGTAGAGCTTTCCCTGCTGACTCTCAGGTAAACGACGAGAAAACCTACGGGGTTCCTTATCTCGGGGTTTGCATCCGCGTTTTCTATTGCCCGAAGCGTCTCCTCTTCGGAAAGGGGAGAGTTGAGAAGGAAGAAGACAACCTTGTGGAGAGGGATCCTTTTGAGCCTGAGATCATTTTGAACAATAAGCCTGACGGCCTCCTTCTCCTCCTCGCCCAGAGGTTTCGTGCGGATACCGGGTTCAATTTGACCCCCATTATTTGTTTGTTGTTGTTTATGTTGTCTGTATATATCAACAAAGTTATTATTATTAGGGAGCTCAATTTGAACTCCCTTGATTTTTACGTTGAGCCGCGTCTTTCCGTCCGCGGCTCGCAGGACCTTTTTCTCGATGAGTCCCCTGTCTTCGAGCTTTGCCAGATACCTCTTGACGGTTGAGACCGAAACCCTGAGCTTTTTCGCTATCTGACCGCAGGTCAGGTTGGTTACCCAGCCGTTCTTTGCGAGCTTCAGAAGAAGCTCAAGGATGTGAGCCTCTATTGAAGAAACTCCGTATCTTTCAATCAGTTCCAGCATCTTACTTACCTCCTCCTTTTCTCCAGGAACCCTCCGACCGGAGGAGGTAAAATAGGGGTTGACAAAGGACAAATTACCCCGTAGAATTTTAAGTGGCTGGTTTAGAGAGGCTTTACGCCTCCCTTCTTTTACTTGCTCTTAAGCCGTTTCATTCAATCATCGTCGCTTCATTCGTCACCTCCGTTTATAAACTCCCCTCCGGGACCGGAGGGTTCCTTTTTCACCTTCAACTTGAACTCCTCCCCGGTATTTTCTAAAGAGATTATATCTTCTATGGAGTGGGGATAAAGGTTTAAGGACACTCCCCTTAGATCAGGGCTTTCAAACACTCTGAACTTGTAAAAGCTTGAAAGATAAAACTTTGCAGAATACCCCTTCACAACCCTTCCGTCCCTCAAAAGAAACTCAACCTCGTACACTTTATCCTCCTCAACCTCATCCTGAATTATAGGAAAGAGCTCGGCAAACTCCTCCCTCCACTTCCCTGGGACGGGGAAAGATACGCTCTCGGGCTCTCCTTCTATGCCTTTGAAGGGATTTCTCAGAGAGAGCCCCACCATCCTTATCTTTGCGTAGGCCTTTACCAGGTCCTTGTCTTTAACGAGGACAAAGTAAACGTAGTCTCCTCGGAACTTCGCCCTCTTCCTCCCCCCTCCGATGAAGTAGAGGAAAACTTCCTTTCCCATGGCCAGCTTCTCGAAGGGGGTTTCGGGCTCCTTGAACTTTACCTTCGCGGGACTCTTCAGCATGTGGATCCTCTCTACGAGGACCTTGCCCGAATCGGTGTGGACCGTCCTCGTCCCCGGATCGTAAGAAACGAGCGTCCCTTCCACCTCTCCGACGTCGGTTCTCTTTATTACGACCGGCTTTCCCTTGAAGAGGGAGAAGAGCTCGGCCGTGGGGTCTCTTTTTTCCTCCATCATAAACCTAAATTATAGGAAGAAAATTTCAGGTCTCTTTTTATGGGTGTGATATATACTTTCGTATGGCAGAAGTTGTTTAGATAGAGATGTAGTTAAAGCGTGGTGATAACATAATACAATCATACCCATGGGTGGGAGAAAGAGGACTTACCTGAACATAGTGATCAAGCCGGAGATAAAAGAGAAGCTCAAGGAGGCGCGGATGCTGTAGGAGGAAAGGAAATGAAAAGGGAACGGACCCTGGAGAAGATTATAACAGAAACGGAGGAGAGGCTGAGGGAGCTCTGCAGGGAGGCGGGGATAGAGGACCTCTCACAGAAAGACTACGCCTCG
>WFPN01000095.1 GCA_015487535.1 Aquificaceae bacterium | reverse complement strand
TTGGCTATGTAAAGGGGCGAGATCCTGTAGGCCTCCAGCTTCTGAGGGTCAAGAACTATCCTTATCTCCCTCGGGGTCCCGCCCACTATAAAGACGTCCGCCACGTTCTCTATCTTCTTTATCTCGTTCTGAAGCGTTGCCGCCAGCTTCCTGAGAGAGTACCAGTCGTAGTTTTCACCCCAGAGGGTAAGGGTAAGTATGGGAACGTCATCTATGGACATGGGCTTTATGAGGGGCGGCAGGACAACACCGGGAGGGGCAAGGTCTAGGGCGGACATCATCTTGGAGTTGAGGTCCACCAGGGCCTTGACCGGATCCGTCCCCACGTAAAAGCGGGCGGTTACTATGGCCATATCGTTCATGGAGGCCGAGTATATGTACTCGATGTCCTTGAGCTCCCAGAGTTTCTTTTCAAGAGGGATAACTACCCTGCTCTCAACCTCCTCGGGGGTAGCCCCCGGGTAGGAGATGTATATGTCTATCATAGGGACGATTATCTGGGGTTCTTCCTCCTTAGGCGTAGTTACAACGGCAAAGAGACCTAGGGCGAGTGAGACGAGTATAAGTATCGGTGTTAGCTTCGAGTCTATGAAGTAGTGGGCGAGCCTTCCTGCCAGTCCGTACATACCTCAACCTCCGACCTTGCAGCCTTCACAGGCCTTTTCCAGTCCGCGGACAACTATCCTCTCTCCCTCGGAGAGCCCGGAGAGTACCTCAACCTTGTCTCCTATCCTCCTCCCGAGCCTCACGAACCTGAGCTCGAGGGTGTTGTCAGGTTTGACAACCCACACTCCTGTGAAGTCCCACCTCTTATAGATTGCGCTTCTGGGGATCAGGATCGTCTTCTTAGTGGGTTCATCTACGAAGACCCTGGCGAACAGCCCGCCCCTCACTCCTTTTCCTATGACCTCGGCCTTGATCCTGAAGGTTCTGCTCGAGGGGTCTATGGAAGGCTCTATCTCCACCACCCTCGCTGAAAAGCTCTTTCCGAGCGAGGGAACGTAAGTCTCGAGCCTATCGCCCACCTTTACCCGTCCGAGGAACTTCTCGGGGAGGCTTACCTGGACCCTGTAGGGAGGCTTTTCCATCACGAGAAGCGGATATCCCGGCCTGGCTATGTCCCCCACGTCCACCTCCTTCCTAACCACGTATCCGTCGAAGGGTGCTCTCACCTCGGCGTAAGATACGTTCGAGGATACGGCCTTAAGTCTCTGCCTGGCGCTCTCTATGGCGGATTTGGCCATCTCGAGCTGTGCCCTGGCCGCCTTGAACTTCGCCTCGACCATGTCGAACTCGTGCTGGGTCACGGCCTTCTCTGCCAGGAGCCTCTTGTACCTCTCGTAGGTCTTCTTGGCCGCTTCAAAGTTAGCCAGGGCCGCGGCGTAACTCTTCTGGGCTTGCACCACACCCTGGCGGGCCGCCTCAACCTGCGCCTTCGTATCCCTGGGGTCTATCCTCAGCAGGAGCTCTCCTCTCTTTACGAACTCCCCTTCCCTGACACCCACATAGCTGACGAACCCCATCAATCTGGTGGATATCTCCGCCCTATCGGAAGGTATCAGGGTTCCTGCAAAGCTAACCTTGGTCCTCTCTATAACCTCAACCTCACCTATCTCCAAGCCCTTAACCTCTTTCCTTTCCAGCTCTATCTCCTTCGCCGATAGCCTGGGATGGAACACTCCCGCAAGCCAGAGGATCACTACCGTTATGGGTAGAATGAGAAATACGACGTACTTGATCACGGCTCTCATCTCAGCACCTCCTTAACAAGTCCTGCCCCCAGGAGGGCCCTCCCGTAGTTGAGGTTGCACTCGTAAAGGGCCCTTATGTAATCGAATCTCGCCCTCTCGAGCTGGGTCTGGGCGTCGAGAAGGTCCACCATGCGGGCGAGACCGCTCTCGTACCTTACCCTTATTATCCTTACGACCTCCTCGGCCTCCTTGAGTCTTGCCCTTGCAGAGCTCAGCTTCCTGACGGATACCTGATAGTCTGCTAAAGCCCTCTCTACATCCAAGATAACGGCTTTCTCCATGAACTCCTTCCTCTTGTGAAGTGCCCTCTCCCTTTTCCTGAAACTCTCAGCTTTTCTAACGGCCGCCAGCCCAGTGTTGAAGTTGAGTGAAAGGCTCACACCCAGCATGTACCCGGTTCCGTCGCTTCCGAGAGGGGTATCCTTGTCGAACAGGCTGTAGGAGGCGAAGGCTGCCAGATGGGGGAGGTTGTCTCCGAGGGACGCCCTATAGCCTTCCCTTGTCAGCTTTATAAGGTCGTTTATTGCCTTTAGATCCTCCCTGCTTTCTAAGGCCTTCTCAACGAGCTCATTCCTGTCGAGCTCTCTACAGGAGCTGAGGAGGGGTATCTCGTAGTGGGTGTAATCGGAGTTGGCTATAAGCGATAGTGTCTTCTTTGCCATCCTGTAGTTGCTCTCCGCCTCGAAGAGCTTCTCCTGGGCTTTCTTCAAGAATACCCTGGCCCTGAGCACGTCCGACAGCAGGGCCATACCTGTTTCGTGTAGCCTTTCTGCAATCCTCAGATGCTCCTTTGCGTCCTCCACGTTCTTCTTGGCCACCTCGACGGCGGATCTGGAGAGGGAAGCGCCCAGGTAGGCCCTGTAAGCGTCGAAGATAACGCTCTCTTCCTTCCTCTCAAACCTCTTCTCCTCGGCCTTCCTCTTTAAAAGCGCCATGTTCCTGAAAGCCCTCAGCTTACCCCCCATCCATATTGGTATCTCCACGGACAGCTTGGTCTCGAAGTTGCTGACGGCGCTCGGATCGTTTAGGTTCGAGGGCGTGAAGTCCGAAGGGGAGACCCTCTCCTGGTTGAGCTTGGTAAAGAGAACGTAGGCGGGTATATCCGTTCTCGTGAAGGTCTCCTCAAACTTGAGGGTCGGGAAGAGCATCCCCTTGGCTGAGCTCTCCTCCTTCTCGAGGGCTTTCAGCTCGTATTTGTACGCTTTGAGCTCGAGGTTATTCGAGAGAACGTCTTCCTTCACCTTATCGAAAGACAGCTCCTGAGCCCAAAGGATCCCTGAAAGCAGTAGTATTAAGAGCAAACCCATCTCGGCCCTCCAAATTCAGAATATTAGAATATTCTAATATTCTTAAAAAGTCAAGCCTCCCTCTTCGATAACTTGAATTATATTGAAATCCATGTACGGAGTGCTTCCCGAGAAGGGTATCCTGGACTTCCTCGCCTTCGGCTACTTCCTGGGAAACAGCCTCCTCTGGGTTCTCGCGGATCTCGAGGAGGAAGGAGCTATCCTCAAGTGGTTCATATCGATGATAACAGCGCTCATAGCGATAGTGGGAGTAGCCCAGAGCTATAATCTTATCCCATGAAACTCGAAGATCTCCTGAACGTACTCCAAAGACCCCTGGACCCCGGTGAGTACGGCGAGGACTTCTTCCGGAGGAGCTACGCCTTCAGGCTTAGGAGCTGTAGGATAGAGCCCGTTTCACACCCATCGATCCCCGATCCTGAGGACATCTTGGGCGTCGATTCCCAGAAGGATACCCTCTTCAGGAACACAGCCCAGTTCGTTAGGGGCTACCCCGCCAACGATGTCCTCCTGTGGGGTGACAGGGGAACGGGAAAGTCCTCCCTGGTAAGATCACTCCTGAAGCCCTTTGCCGAAGAGGGTCTTAGGATAATCCAGCTCCACAAGTGGGAGATCCCTTCCCTCTCCGACCTTTACCAGGTCCTTAGAGGAAAACCC
>WFPN01000094.1 GCA_015487535.1 Aquificaceae bacterium | reverse complement strand
GTTGTGGGAGAGCCTCAGATAGTTGCCCAGTTCAAGGAATCCTTTCGTATAGCTAAGGGGATGGGCACTACGGGTAAGATACTCAACAGACTTTTCGAAAAGGCTCTGAGGGCTTCCAAGAGGGTTAGGGTGGAGACAGGCATAAGCAGGAACGCGGTCTCCGTCAGCTACGCTGCCGTGGAACTTGCGAAGAAGATATTCGGCGATCTTAGAAAGGCCAAGGTCCTCCTCGTCGGAGCTGGCGAGATGGGGGAGCTCGCAGCCAACTACCTAAAACGTCTTGGCTGTCAGATATTTATAACGAACAGGACATACGAACGGGCCCTCAGACTATCCCAAGAGCTCGGTGGGAACGCCCTCAGGTTCGAGGAGTTGGAGGAACTGCTTCCCACCATGGACATAGTGATAGTTTCTACAGGATCTAAGAGCTTCGTCCTCACCGAGAGGATGATAAAGGAGGCTATGAAGAGGAGGAACTACGAACCCATGTTCATCATAGATATATCCGTCCCGCGTAACGTTGATCCAGCAGTAGGCAAGATAGACGAGGTCTTTCTATACGATATAGACGATCTCAAGGAGGTGGTCGAGAGCAACCTAAAGGACAGGATGAAGGAAGCCAAGAGGGGGGAGATAATACTCTGGGACGAGGTCAAAAAGTTCATGGGCTGGATGGAGAGCCTCAGGGTGGAGCCTTTAATACTAAAGCTCAAAGAAAGAGTGAAGGACGCGGAGAGGAGAGATCCTTACCTGAGGAGGCTCGTCTTCCGTGCTATAAGAGAAATGAAGAGGAATCCGGAGGCGGCGCCTATAATATTCAGGATATTCGATGAGGAGGTAAAGGATGTCAACAGAAGAGAAGGTTTATCCTATGTCTATAACAGAGCTGATGGAGCTTGAAGGGGAGAACGCTATAAGGGCCTACATACTTATAAAGGCCGACCCGAGGGAGATACCCTCGATAATGCTCGCCCTATCCACCTTCGAAGGTGTCAAGACCGCCGACGTGGTTACCGGGCCGTACGACATAATAGTTTTCGTAGAAGTCCCAAACCAGGACGAGCTCGGAAGGCTCGTGATAAACAAGATACACTCCCTCGAGGGGGTCAGGGAAGCTCTTACCTGTGTGGTCGTGAGGATATGAGTTATCCCAAGATCATAGAGGAGGAGGACAGGATAATAGTCATATACTCGGAGGAACCCATCTACTCACAGGAGGAGGACGAGGGGATAATACTCTTCTACGACAAGGACGGGGACGTTGTTAAGATAATAATCCCTAAGGATGATGAACACCACCTTATATTCCTCTGACCTCTTTCTAATCGAGGGTGGGGTAAAGCTGAGGGGGAAGGTAAGGGTATCGGGTGCCAAGAACGCGAGCCTGCCCATAATGTTCGCCACCCTACTAACAAAGGAAGGCTCAGTAATAGAGAACGTTCCCCATCTCCTCGACGTAGATAGCGCGAGCGAGCTTCTAAAAAAGCTTGGTGCGAGGGTAGAAAGGCTAGAAGACAGGCTTTTGATCGACCCTGAGGGTGTGAACTCCTGGGAGACTCCCGACGAGATAGTGAAGAGGATGAGGGCCTCCGTCCTGAGCATGGGTCCGCTCCTTGGGAGATTCGGTAGGGCTAGGGTGGCGCTCCCCGGCGGGTGTTCCATAGGGGCGAGGCCGATAGACCAGCACCTCAAGTTCTTTGTGAGCGCAGGCGCCGACGTTCAGGTGAAGGAAGGGTACGTGAACGTCGAGATAGGGAAAAAGAGAGGAGTTGAGTTCAGGTTCGACCTTATAACGGTTACGGGAACTGAGAACGCGCTGCTTTACCTAAGCACCGTAGAGGAGAAGAGCGTTCTAGAAAACATAGCTGTGGAGCCCGAGGTTATGGATCTGGTGGAGGTCCTGCGAAAGATGGGGGCACGGATAGAGGTGGAGGGGAGGAGAGCGGTAATTTGGGGATCATCAGAGCTGAGGGGTTTCGTTCACAGGGTTATACCCGACAGGATAGAGGCCGGGACACTTATGGTGGCAGCCGTACTCACCGATGGGGACGTAACCCTCGAGGGCGTGGAGCTGGGGCACATGGAGGAGGTGGTGGAAAAGCTCATGGAGGCGGGAGCTAAGATCGAGCCTATCGGGAGAGAAAAGGTCCGTGTCCGAAGAGGGGGTAGGCCGAACCCCATCGAGATAGTAACCCGTGAGTACCCCGGCTTTCCAACCGATATGCAGGCCCAGATGATGGCTCTCCTGAGCGTTACAGAAGGTAAATCCATGATCTACGAGAGTATCTTCGAGAACAGGTTCCAGCATGCCTACGAGCTTATGAAGATGGGAGCGAACATAGATGTGAGAGGTAGGTCGGCCTTCGTGTACGGAGTAGAGAAGCTCAGAGGGGCCGAGGTAAACTCGACCGACCTCAGGGCCTCCGCATCGTTAGTCTTGGCAGGGCTTGTTGCAGAGGGGAAGACAGTTATAAGGGATATATACCACCTCGACAGAGGTTACGAAAGGCTCGAGGAGAAGCTGAACAGCCTGGGAGCCTCTATAGAGAGGCTCCCCCAGATACTTAGCTGACCTGGACCTTCGCCTCCTTGGTTACCTTAACCTTGGGTATCCTTATCTCGAGTACGCCGTCCTTGTACTCAGCCTTAGCCTCTTCGGGCTTGACCTCGACGGGAAGGGGTACGATTCTTTCTATCCTTCCGTAGAACCTCTCCACCCTATGGACGTTCTCTGTCTTTTCCTCCCTCTCTTCCTTTCTCTCGGCCTTTATATACACGCTGTTTTCCTTGATCGTTACGTCTATATCTTCCTTCTTAACACCGGGGAGCTCCGCCTTCACCACAACCTCCGAGTCTGTCTCGTAAACGTCAACCGGAGGTGCCAAGATCTCCTCCCTATCTGCCGTTGCAGGGATAAAGTCCTCCAAGAGCCTGTCAAACTCCTTCCTTATCCTCTCTAGCTCTGCAAAGGGACTCCATACTGCCAGTCCTCTCCTCATCTTTCCCACCTCCTTACATTAGTTTTCATATATAATTTTAGTCTCTTATTATCAACCTGTCAAGTCCCCTATCTCTATACCCACGGCCCCCTTCTCAAGCATTAGTTCTATTGCCTTCTCACTGTCACCGGGACGGACATCCACACCCTTTATGCCGTCCAGGAGTAGCAACGCCTCGAAACCGAGATTGAGGGCACCTAAGACCGTGTTCTTGACGCAGTAATCGGTAGCCACACCGCCGACGAAGACCCTCTTTACACCCCTCTCCTTCAGAAGGGACTCGAGAACCGTTCCCTGAAAGCCCGAGTAGGCGTCGAAATCGGGAGAGGTTCCCTTTGAGATTATGAACTTGTTGTCCAAGGGCATCCTAAGGTCATCATGGAACATGGCTCCCTCGGTGTTCTGGACGCAGTGGGGAGGCCATACCCCTCCGTGTCCCTTAAAGGATATATGGTTCTCTGGATGCCAGTCTCTGGTGAAAAAGACAGGCAGGCCTCTCTTTTCGAACATCTCTATGTATTCGTTAAGTCTCGGAACGATCTTGTCCCCGTCGGGAACCGGGAGTGCCCCTCCGGGCATAAAGTCCTTCTGCATATCTACAACTATCAGAGCGTCCTGATCACCTATCCTCACCTTCATGGGACTACCTCCTCAGATTTTCACGGGAATGTCCTTCTTTATATATATTTCCTTCGTGCTCACCTCGCACAGGAAGGCCTTGACGGTAAAGCCCAGCTCGTAGAACTCCCTGAGGGCCCTTGAAAAATCCGGATCCGTATCCCAATTGGGAGAGAAAACGACGGCGTCCGAACGCTGAACCACGAACACAACGGCCGGCTCGTACCTCTTAGAAAGCTCTATGAGCTCACGGACGTGTCTCTCACCCCGCTGTGTGGGAGCATCCGGGAAGAGAGCTACCGAGTTCTTAACCAGGTTCACAGACTTAGTTTCCACCAGCACGCTGCCGTTAAGTAGAAGGTCGAATCTGGATCTGCCTACCCTAGGTTCGTATCTGTACTCCTTAAGCTCCCACGGGTGGGAGCTCCTGCCCATGTATTCGACCAAGAGCTTGGGGGGAAGGTGCGAGTCAACACAGACGAGACCGCCTTGTGTTTCTACCAGGATGAGCTTGAAACTGTGCTTTCCGGTGGATTTTTTCCTCAGGAATACCTTAGCACCTTCAACGAGCAACTCTCTGAGCCTGCCGGTGTTCCTGAGGAGTGCGGTGGTCTCCCGCTTTCCAACCTTTACCTTGCAGACGAACCTGTTTACCCTCTCCAGGAACTCCCCCTCTACGAGCTCCCCAAACTCCATCAGTACTTCTTTATCTCTATACCGTACTTTTTTATCCTGTAGTCGAGCTGGCGAAGGGTGTAGCCTAGGAGCTTTGCCGCCCTAGACTTTACATAACCGGTCTTCTCCAAGGCCTCCACTATCTTCTCCCTCTCCGTAGCCTGGATCTTCCTGGGTAGGTCCATGGGTTCACTGCCGAGGAGCTTTCTCCTGTAAGCGAGTATGTGGGGAGGGAGATCCACACCCCTTACGGTCCCCTCGTGCATTACCACGAGCCTCTCTACCGTGTTTTCGAGCTCCCTTATGTTCCCAGGCCAGTTGTACTCTATCAGGGACTCAACGGCGTCCGGGGAGAGCTTTACCCTTTTACCGTACTTGGAGTTGTAAGTCTGGAGGAAGTGTTCAACCAGAAGGGGTATATCCTCCTTCCTATCCCTGAGAGGAGGAACGTGTATTGGAACCACGTTCAGCCTGTAGTAAAGGTCCTCCCTGAACTGACCCTCCTGAACGAGCTTGTATATGTCCCTGTTGGTAGCCGCTATAACTCTCACGTCCACCTTTACGACCTTCTCGCTTCCCAATCTCTCTATCTCTTTGTCCTGGAGTACCCTCAGGAGCTTGGCTTGGAGGGAGAGGGGCATATCCCCTATCTCGTCAAGGAATATGGTTCCTCCGTTGGCAAGCTCGAACTTCCCCTTCTTAGAGGTGTGAGCTCCCGTGAAGGCCCCCTTCTCGTACCCGAATAGCTCGGCCTCTAAGAGGGTTTCGGGTATGGCTGCGCAGTTTATCGTTATGAAGGGCTTGTCCTTTCGCTTACTCAGAAAGTGGATCGCCTTAGCTATCATACTCTTTCCCGTTCCGCTCTCACCGGTTATAAGGACGGTGGTATCGGTGGCGGCGACCTTCTTAATAACCTCTATCAGGTTCAGGATCGCGTCGCTCTGCCCCACTATGCCGTGAATGTTGTAGGTTCTCTTCAGCTCTTCCCGGAGGATCTTCTTCTCCTCCTCCCACTCCAGCCTCTCTATCTCCATCCTCTCGTTGAGTTTGTAGAACATACCTATGAGCGTCCCGAGTATCATCAGGGTCTCGATCCCCCTCTCTATGCTCTCCTTGGAGGAGAAAGCCTTGAATATGGAGAGCACTCCCACTATGTCCCCTCCCACCTTGACCGGGACAGCGACGAAGGTCTCGTCACCCCTGAGTTTATCTCTAACCCTCGTCTTGTTCAGGAAGGCTGGGTTTGACCGCAGGTCCGTAAGGACAACAGGGACTCCTGTCTTGAAGACCTTCCCGGTTATACCCTCTCCCCTCTTGAATATCCCCCTCTTTATCTCCTCATCGGAGAAGCCGAAGGCCTTGAAAATCTGGAGGGCCTTTATGTGGGGCTTGAATATGGCCACGAAGCTCAGCTCAACGTCCCAGAAGGAGTACAGCGTCTTCAGGATGTCCTTTATAGCCTCCTCGAAGTTGTGGCTTCTACTGAGGACCTTGGCAACCTCGTTTACTATCGTCAGCTCCCTTGTCTCTAAGCTCCTTCTGTCGGTGATGCCTTCCATATCCTCAGAACTAAAAGTATAATTTATATCTCTGAAGGGGACGTAGCTCAGACTGGGAGAGCGCCGCCCTCGCACGGCGGAGGTCGGGGGTTCAAATCCCCTCGTCTCCACTTTTTAACTCGGATTAGAAAGGAGAGGAGGCACGGCAGGGCCTCCCCTAAAATGGGCTTACCCTCCTATGGAGATAAGTATGGAGCTTTTAGAAAGGAAATCCCATAAGATTCTCTTAGGTATCTCTAAGGTGTAAAAATATGCTTAATAACTTATAAGTTAAAATTTTCACGATGGAAGCTCTGATAGAAAAAGCCAAGGTCTTACAGGAAGCTCTGCCGTACATAAGAGAGTTCCACGGTAAGGTCTTCGTGGTAAAGTACGGCGGCTCTGCGATGACACAGGAACATCTAAGAGAATCCTTTGCGAAGGATATAGTTCTGCTTAAGTACGTTGGGATAAACGTAGTCATAGTTCACGGGGGAGGGCCACAGATAAGTGCTACCCTCGAGAGGTTCGGTATAAAACCGAAGTTCGTAGGAGGAATGAGGAAGACAGATGAGGAGACCATGCACGTTGTAGAGATGGTCCTCTCCGGAGATGTGAACAAGGACATCGTGGCTCTGATAAACAGGCACAGCGGAGAGAAGGTGTACGCGGTCGGGATCTCAGGTAGGGACGGCAGGCTTTTAAAAGCCGTTAAACTCAACAAGGATAGGTATTTTAAGGAGCTTGGTCTTTCTCCCCCCGAGGATGATGTGGGCTACGTTGGAGAGGTTGTGGGCGTAAACGTGGAGCTGATAAATTCCCTAATAGAGAGGAATTTTATACCTGTTATAGCTCCCGTCGGGGTAGGTGATGAAGGGGAAGCTTACAACATCAACGCTGACGTTGCAGCTTCCGAAATAGCCAGGCACATAAGGGCGGAGAAGCTCATATTCCTTACGGACACCGAGGGTGTAAAGGATGAAGAAGGTAAGCTCATATCCAGCCTCTCGGAGAGGAAGGCCAAGGAGCTTATCGAGAGAGGCATCATAAGGGAGGGGATGATACCCAAGGTGAGATCGGCCCTCAAGGCCCTGGAAAGCGGGGTAAGGAAGGTCCACATCGTGGACGGCAGGGTGCAGCACTCCCTCCTCCTGGAGGTGTTCACCCAGAAGGGGATAGGAACAGAGATAGTTCACTCGCAGACCTGACAACCACCGAGGGTAAGCTTCTTTATCCTAACGGTAGGCTGGGCGTCGGTAACGGGGACCCCCTGGCCGTCCTTACCGCATGTCCCTATAGCCCAGCCGAGGTCATTCCCAACAGCATCTATGTCCTGAAGGGCCTTGGGGCCGTTCCCTATGAGCGTGGCACCCCTGATAGGATAGGTGATCTCTCCGTTCTCTATCATGTAGCCTTCCATTATCTCGAAGACGAAGTCTCCGGTCACCGTGTTCACCTCGCCTCCGCCCATCTTAACTACATATATACCTCTCTTGGTATCCTTAACTATATCCTCGGGATTATCCCTACCCTTGTCTATGTAAGTGTTGGTCATCCTAACTATGGGGACGTGGGCGTAACTCTGGCGCCTCCCGTTACCGGTCGATTCCCTACCCTCCTTCATAGCCCTGAGCCTGTCGTACATGTATCCGACCAGGTAGCCTTCCTTGATCAGGACCTTCCTCTGGGCTGGGACCCCCTCGTCGTCCACAGCGAAGGAGCCGTTGTGTTGGGGCAGCGTTGCGTCGTCTATAACCGTAACGAGGTCGCTCGCCACCTTCTCGCCGAGCCTGCCCGAGTAAACGGATAGCCCTTTCTGAACCAGGTCGGCTTCGAGACCGTGCCCCACAGCCTCGTGTATCATCGTTCCCCCCGCCTGTGAGGAGAGAACCACCGTGAATGTTCCTGCAGGAGCGGGTTTTGCGGTCAGCATAAGTAGGGCTCTTTCTGCGGCCTTTTGGGCTACGGTTTCCGGAGGGACCTCCTCGAAGATCTCGAAGCCCTTTCTTCCTCCGAGAGACTCGTAACCCCTCTGGAGTATCTCACCGTCGCTCGCCACTACCTCCACGAAGAAGACGACCCTCTTCTGAAGGTCCTCAGCCATCTCACCCAGGGAGTTCACAACGAGTATCTCCCTGGTTTTGTCCATAAGGACCGATAGAACCTGCTTTATCCTGTCCCCGTAGCTTCTGGCCTTCTCCTCAGCTCTTTTTAGGATCTCTGCTCTGAACTTGAGATCTACCGAATCGGGATCTATGAGGGTTGGTGTCCAGCCCTCGATGTATTTCATGCCGATAGCCACGGGACCGTAACCCTCACCCCTTGCGAGGGTCTTGGCTATCTGGAGCAGGTTCTCGAACGTGGGCTCGCTAGTATATCCGTAGAAGGTCCTTCCTCCCTTTATCAGCCTTATTCCGACGCCCTCGTCGTACCCGTGGGATACCTTGCCGAGCTTCTTATCTTCGAGCTCCATCCGGGTAGTTCTGGAGCGTTCGTAGAATATCTCACCGTACTCACCACCCTGAGAAAGCAGGTTTGAAAGTATTATCCCCGCCTTGTCCTTTATCATCTCCTTGATCTCGTTTATTCCAGTCCCAACCATGTTTTACCTCCTAAAAGTCGAGATCTTCAAACCTTGACTCTCCCAGAACCTCAAGATCCTTAACGTGCCTTTTGAAGCCCTCTACGATCTCCTTAAGCTCCTCGAACCTGTCGGGGGAGGCTATTATATCGACCACGCCCTCTCCCTTTCTGCGTGTCCTCGTCAGGGCTACCCTGTCTAGGCCGTCCACGAGGGAGTTGAGAAATCCGACCTCCTCAATTGGGACCCTGACCGTAAGGACCCTCGCCTTTATCTCATTGCCTCTTCCTGTCATACCTTACCACCTTTGCGTTGAAGAGTTCCATTACCTTTAGAACAGACTCGTCGTATCCTTTCTCTGGTCTTTTTTTTTCCGTAGCTCGAAAACCACCTCAGGAACATGCCTCTTCAACTTCTCAAACTCACCCTTGAAGGCTTCGTAGTCATCCTCATCCATTTCGAACACTACCTTTCCGTTCTCTTCCCTTCTATTCGCCTTCTCTATCGCCTTCAGAGCCAGGGAGGACAGGTTCGTCCTTATCTTTTCCTCCAGGCTCTCTTCCCTTCTGGGTTCCACCGGAGCGCTTGCGAGAGCCTTAGATATGGGAAGGATCTCTTTGACTATAAGAGTCTTTATCAGGGCAAGCTCGTAAGCGTCTATTGCAGGTCTAGTCCTTGCCTCTACTTTCCCCCTGTTTACGAGGTTCTCAAGGTAGAGAAGTGCCTCAAGGGGATACTCCTCAAAGGGTTTGTAACCATCGGGGTCTTCAACAACACCTCTTGCATCCTCCAGGCTCTTCACCAGGATAGCGTTCCTGATCTCTCCTTCCAAGGTCTCCCAGAACTTGGAGAGGTTGTAACCTTTCTCGTAGAGGCTCCTGAGCTCTTTAACAGCCTCGTCCACCCTGGACTCCAAAAGGAGCTTCATGAAGTCCCTCACCTTATCCACACTGAGTATGCCTAGGAAGGACTCCATCACCCGCTGGGTCACCTTGCCCTCACCGAACACACTCGCCTGGTCTAGCAGGGAGGCTGCATCCCTCATACATCCTTCCGAAGCTCTGGCTATAGTGCTCAGGGCTTCCTCTTCACACTCCAGACCTTCCTCAGAGCATATCTTCTTTAGGTAGCTCTTTACGTCCTCCTCCTTAACCCTGCTGAAGATTATCCTCTGGCATCTGGATAGGATAGTCGGGATTATCTTCTCGTACTCGGTAGTGCAGAGGATAAAGACTGTTCTGGGGGGTGGTTCCTCTAAGGTCTTTAGGAGAGCGTTGAATGCTTCCTTGGTGAGCATGTGCGCCTCGTCTATTATGTAAACCTTGAACTTACCCTTTATGGGAGTGTAGGACACAGCTTCCCTTATAGCCCGCACATCGTCTATTCCACGGTTCGAGGCTGCGTCCATCTCTATAAGATCGGGGAAGTTTCCTTTATCTATCTCCAAACAGTTTTCACACTCACCGCACGGTTCTCCTTCTTTTGGATTTAGGCAGTTGAGAGACTTTGCTAGTATCCTCGCAACCGTGGTCTTCCCCACACCCCTCGGTCCGGCGAAAATATAAGCGTGGGCTACCTTTCCAGATCTTACGGCGTTTTTAAGTATCCTTACTGGGACCTCTTGTCCTACGACCTCTCTGAAAAACTTGGGTCTGTACTTACGGGCAAAAGGTATGTACATGGCAATATTTTACCCCGCACCCGGGACGGCGGGCTTACCCTTGCTCCCTTTCGGGCCTGGGGGAGTTCACCCTGTCCCGTTGCGGGGCTTCTTATAATATACGTCAGCAGGGACACTCTTTCACGCCGAACTTCCTGTAAAGAGAGATAACGGGGCACCAGCCTGTGAAGGCCGACTGGATCTGGTTCAGGGCCATGAAGACCACGAAGGCCTTCCAGAACAGACCAACGTTAGTTCCCATCAGACCGAAGAAGAACACCAAGAGGAGCATTACACCGGACGTGAGCCTCAGGAGTCTGTCCATACTCATCTCCTACCTCCTATTAGGTTTATAAGAATATTCTAATATTCTTAATTCACTTTGCAAGCCGGCGGCCGGAAGCTATATTAAATAGAAACTCAACAAAAGAGGAAGCTGCCATGACCACCCTGAACCTTAAGGAGATCTTCGAGAGTTTTGATGTTTTCGAGAAGAGTTACGTCCTCCAGCCGGAGGCGGTAGGCTTTCCTGCCGAGCTCGGGGACATAAGGGAGCCTCTGGAGGTGTTCGTTAAGATAACCAGGGAGAGGAACGGATACAAGGTGCATCTGAGTATAGTGGGGAGCGTCGAGCTAGAGTGCAGCAGATGTCTATCGACCTTCAGTAAGGATCTCTCCCAGGAGAGGGAAAAACACATAGAGAGGTACCCTACCGAAGAAACGCTCTCACTATCTCCGGAAGATCTCGATGTATCCTTCATGGAGGAGCCCGACATAATAAACCTTGAAGAGCTTGTAAGGGAAGAACTGATCCTGAGCGTACCCATGAAGCCCCTCTGCAAACCGGACTGTTCGGGGATACATCACCACGCCTACATCTTTGAGGAGGAAAAGGGTCATCCGACCGATCCCAGATTTGCTATACTAAAAAACCTGCTCTCAGAATAGGAGGTAACCGATGGCTGTTCCCAAGGCGAAGACTTCCAAATGGAGAAGGGACCAAAGAAGATCCCAGAACTTCTTTAACAAGTTCAAGAGAGGAATACCCTCCCTGAGTGAGTGCCCGAACTGTGGGGAGAAGATAGTTCCCCATAGGGTCTGCCCTTACTGTGGACACTACAAGGGCAGGGAAGTTATATCTATCGACTGATGGAAGAGCTGAGTTTTGCCTTGGACTGTAACGGGGGGGATTACGCTCCCCTTGAGATCGTTCGCGGCGGCATTCTGGCTGCCAGGGAACTTGGATACAAGGTCTTCCTAGTAGGGAAGGGAGAGGAGATACAAAGTATCCTGGAGAAATCCGGAGAAGCTGGGAACCCCCTCCTGGATGTGGTTGACGCCCCGGACAACGTTGACATGGACGAGCCACCCTCTACGGTCCTGAAGAGGAAGAACTCGTCACTCTACGTCTGTGGAAAGCTCGTCAGAGAAGGTAGGGCGCACGGGCTCGTCTCCGCGGGGAACACAGGGGCCGTCCTCGCAGTGGGCAAGTTCATAGTGGGCGCCGAGGAGGAGGTGGAGAGACCGGCCATAGGGGTTGCCCTGCCGAACCCGAAGGGCAAGACTGTCCTCATAGATGTGGGTGCGAACGTGGACTCCAAGCCGAGGCACCTCGTCCAGTTTGCCATCATAGGACACACGTACGCCGAGGAGATACTGGGGATAAAGAACCCGAGGGTGGGACTCTTGAGCATAGGGGAAGAGGAGGGAAAGGGAAACGAGCTCGTCAAGGAAACGTATCCACTCCTGAAGCAGACCAACCTTAATTTTGTGGGAAACGCAGAAGGCAGGGACATATACGCCGGGACGTTCGATGTTATAGTGTGCGACGGGTTCGTTGGGAACATAATACTAAAGGCAAGCGAAAGTCTGGGACTCGCTATAGTTCAGATGATAAAGGCGGAGATCAAGAAGAGTATCCTGGCAAAGCTGGGTGCCTTTCTCCTGCTTCCGGCGTTAAACAGATTCAAGAAGAAGGCCGATTTCACTGAGTACGGAGGTATCCCTTTGCTGGGTGCTAAGAAACCCGTGATAATAACTCATGGAAGGGCGAACGCAAAAGCTATAAGGAACGCAATTAGGGTGGCTTCCGAGTTCCTCACCCACGACTTCAACAGCAAACTGGTTAAGAACATAAAGGAGCTCATACCCCAGGAAGTGAGGGTCTGAATGGGGACAAAGATAGCTGGTACGGGTGTTTACCTTCCGAAGGAGGTCCTTACGAACTTCGACCTTGAAAAGATGGTGGACACCTCGGACGAGTGGATAACTACGAGGACGGGCATAAAGGAGAGGAGGGTTGCCAAGGAAGAGAGCGTTGTAGAGATGGCAAAGGGAGCCTCCCTGGAAGCCCTGGAGAACGCCAAGGTCGATCCCGAGGATCTGGACGTTGTCCTTGTCGCAACCTTGACTCCAGAGAAGAAGTTTCCCTCCACAGGCTGCCTCCTCCAGGCCGAGCTCGGAGCCAAGAAGGGTTACGCCTTTGATATCTCCGCAGCCTGCAGCGGGTTTATATACGCCCTAGAGGTGGCCGACGGTCTCCTGAAATCGGGCAAAGCGAAGAAGATTCTCATAGTAGGGGTTGAAAAGCTCTCAGAGATTGTGGACTGGACTGACAGGAGCACCTGCGTTCTCTTCGGGGACGGTGCTGGAGCCGTCGTCCTGGAAAAGTCGGAGGACGAGAGCGACATACTCGCATCGAGGATGTTCTCCGACGGGAGCCTCTGGGACATACTGTACGCCGAGAAGTGCGGTTACATAAAGATGAAGGGAAGGGAGCTGTTCAAGGTCGCCGTTAGGAACATGGAAGATGCATGCCGCAAAGTCCTCGAGGAGGCGGGAGTCTCGCCGGATGAGATCGATCTCGTTATACCCCATCAGGCGAACGTGAGGATAATAAACGCCTTGATGGAGAAGCTGGGCATACCTAAGGATAAGGCCTTTGTAAACATAGACAGGTACGGAAACACCTCCGCCGCATCGATACCGATAGCCCTCCACGAGGCCATTCAGGAAGGAAGGTTGAGGAGGGGAGATCTAGTTCTCATGACCGCCATGGGAGGAGGCCTCACCTGGGGAGCGACCTTACTCAGGTACTGAGAGCTTCCTCTTCACTTCCCCGAGGTCTGTCGTAGGCTCGTCACAGGCGAAGTTCTTACAGAGGTAGTAGGTTGTCCTTCCGTTGAGAGGTTTCATGTCTTCGGGAAAGTTCACGAGGAAGACCCCTTCAGGCAGGAAGTGTCTCTGCACGTCGAGGAGGCTGTCTCTACATTCATCCTCCCTTTCGGAGGAACACACCAGCTCGAAGCCCCCGTTTACCAAAAGATCCAGGGCGATTAAAGAGAAGGTGTGTGCGGAGGGAAAGGATCTAAGCACCTCTGAGAAGGCCATCAGCGTTTGCCTAGATCTTTTCTCGAGTTCAGGCTCAGAGAATATCCTCGAAAGCCTTACCAGGTTGTAAGCCATAACCGAGTTACCGGAAGGCGTGGCACCATCGTATATCTCTTTCTTTCTCACCAGGACCCTCTCGCCGTAGTCGGGTGTCTGGAAGAACCCGAGGTTCTCCTCATCCCAGAAGTGCTTTAGGGTAAACTCTGCGAGTTCCTTAGCCTTCTTTAGATACCTTATATCGAAGGTAGCAAAGTAAAGCTCGGTAAGACCCCATATGAGGTAGGCATAGTCTTCCAAGAAAGCGTGTATCTCAGCCTCACCGTCCTTGAACCTGTGAAGGAGTCTCCCCTCCTCGTCGAACATCCTCTCCAAAATGAAGTCTGCGGCCTTTCTGGCTATACCTATGAGATCCTCCCTTCCGAGTGCAACCCCGGCCTTGGAGAATCCAGCTACGGCAAGACCATTCCAGTCTGTGAGTATCTTTTCGTCCCTCAGGGGTCTCACCCTCTTCTCCCTCTCCTTGAACAGCTTGTTCCTTATCTCCTCCAGTTTCTGCTTGAGCACATCCCCCGGGATACCGATCTCTTCGGAGTACTCTTCAAGGGACTTCTTCATGTGGAGGATATTCTTCCCTGTTTTCCTACGCGTCGCCTCTTCCAGGAAGTTCCCCTCATCCTCTATCCCGTAAACCTTGACAGCTATATCGAGCTCTTCCTTTGTAAGGATATTCTCCAGCTCCTCTAGGCTCCAGAGGTAGAACTTGCCTTCCTCCCCTTCGCTGTCCGCATCCTCCGCCGAGTAGAAAGCTCCCTCTGGGGATAGCATATCCCTCTTCAGATACTCAGCTATCTCCTCGACCACCTGGGCGAAGAACTCCTCCTTTGTTATCTGGTATGCTTCAGCGTAAGTGAACATAAGGAGGGCGTTGTCGTACAGCATCTTCTCGAAGTGTGGAAGGAGCCACTCCCTGTCCGTTGAGTACCTGTGAAAGCCAAAACCAACGTGGTCCCAGATGCCTCCCAATCTCATCCTCGTAAGGGTCTTCTTGACCATCTCGAGGGCCTTTTCGTTCCCGTACCTCCTGTAGTACCTCATCAAAAACATCAGGTTGTGGGGTATGGGAAACTTGGGAGCGTTGCCGAAACCTCCGTAAGTCTCGTCGTAAGAGTGGTACAGTTCAGAAAATCCTCTGTGGAGAACCTCCTCTCCGAGCTCCCCACCTATGTAGCTCTCACCCTCGCTCTTGGAGAGGGCCTCGACAACCTGTCTTGCGGCAGTGAGGACCTTCTGTCTGTCCTTCTTCCATAGCTCTGCGATCCTCAGGAGTATATCCTTCAGGCCGGGCCTTCCGTAAAGGCTTTCCTTGGGAAAGTAGGTCCCCGCGAAGAAGGGTTCCTTGTCGGGGGTCATTATAATCGTGAGGGGCCAGCCTCCCGAGCCCGTCATCATCTGGCACACGGTCATATAGACGGAGTCTATGTCCGGCCTCTCCTCCCTGTCCACCTTTATGGAGACGTAGTTCTCGTTCAGTATCCTGGCGATCTCCTCGTCCTCGAAGCTCTCCTTCTCCATAACGTGGCACCAGTGGCAGGTAGAGTAGCCTATCGATAGAAAGATGGGCTTGTCCTCCTTCTTGGCTTTCTCGAAGGCCTCCTCGGACCAGGGATACCAGTCCACCGGGTTGTAGGCGTGCTGTCTGAGGTAGGGACTCTTCTCCTTTATCAGTCTGTTAGCTCTCCTTGTTTCCATCCCTATGAATTTGGGAAACCCCGGAAGTGGGGTAATGAGTTCTGTCAGGGTTTAACTTAAAGAGCATGGGAGCTCTGATCGTATCGCTCATCCACAGCTCCCTGTGGGCGCTGGTCTTCCTCGTTGTTATACCGAGCTTTATAACGGAGCTAAAGCCGAAGGGGAATCCCGTATGTCTCCCGACTGGACTCATCCTGATCGGGAGCGGGGTGGGCCTATTCCTCATCTCGGTATGGGAGCTCTCGAGGGCCAGAGGGACGACCACTCTCCTTAAGAGGGCCGAAAGGCTGGTTAGAAGCGGCGTGTACATACACACCAGGAATCCCATATACCTATCCGTAGGTCTGATCTCTTTAGGTGAGGCTTTTCTCTTTTGCTCCTTCCCGTTGTTCCTATATACGATCCTTCTGATGACAGGGCTCCATCTCTGGGTAGTTATCTTCGAGGAGCCTATGCTCAGGAAGTTCTACGGTCGGGAGTTTGAGGATTACTCTCGGGAGGTTCCCCGCTGGGTAGCTTTTCCACGTATATGGATCTGCTCGGAAAGGCGAAGGATGAGCCGTTCCTCTCCACTATCTCCATGATCTTGAGGTTTACATCCTCTACTATCTTGAGGTACTCGGCGTAGTCGGCCGTGTCGGTATAGTACTGGAGGAGTATGTTGAGGGAGCTGTCACCGAACACCTCGAAGTGGACATAGAACCTCTCCTCTTTGGATACCCTCGGGTGATTTGCGAGCATCTCCCTGATCTCCCTAAGTATGTTCTCCATCTGCTCCCTCGTGGTTGAGTAAACCAAGCCTATGTAAGTTCTCACCCTCCTCTTATCCCTCCTCGACCAGTTGTTTATGTTCTGATTCACCACCTCCTTGTTGGGTATGGAGACCAGGGTCTTGTCGAAGGTCCTGATCTTGGTGGATCTCAGGCCTATCTCCTCCACTGTCCCTTGAACGCCGGCGATCTCCCCCGTCTCACCGCTCAGGATCGGCTTGTCGAAGAGCAGAACGAACCCGCTTATTATGTTCTCGAGGGTGTCCTTCGCGGCCAACGAGACCGCAAGTCCGAGAAGACCGAGGGACGCTAGGAGAGCGCTGACGTTTATTCCCCATTCCTGGAGTATGGCTACGCCGGCCACCAGAATTACGAAGGCCTTGGAAAGCTTTATAAGAAAGCTCCCTATCTCCCTGGAGAGCTCCCTCCCGAACTTGGCAGCGAACTCGTAAAACCTGCCCTCGAAGGCCGTTATAAGGTTGAAGGCCATCCATCCAACGGTGAAGATGAGGAGCGTCTTAACGACCTTTACCGTCACAGCTCTCTCAAGTCCGAGGACGAACAGGGAGATACCTATCCCGGCAACCACTATGAGGAAACCTATGGGCCTCGCCCACGCCCTCAGGACGATATCGTCTATCTCGGTGGGAGTCCTTCTGACCACCCTCCTGAGGGATCTTATAACGAGCAGGGCGAAGAGCTTTCTGAAGAAGAAAAAGAGGAAGAACACCAAAAGTGCGAAAACGAACCTGTAGAGAGGGATGCCCAGGACAACGTAGTTCAGATAGTTCTGAAGGTCTCTCAAGACCTCCCCAAGGTTCTCCATCCGACGTGAATTATATAATATTCAGAGGTGATGGAGGGGTACCTGGTAGTTCTTATAACCGTCCCGGTAGATAGGGGGGAGGAGCTCGCCGATTTCATAGTGGAGAACAAGCTGGGGGCCTGTGTGAACCTGGTCCCGGAGGTGAGATCCACCTACTGGTGGAAGGGGAAGGTGGAGAGGGACAGGGAGGCCCTTCTGGTTGTGAAGACATCGGCCGGTAAGTTCAGGGAGCTGAAGGAAAAGGTGAAAGAAGTTCATCCCTACACCGTTCCCGAGATAATAGCCCTTCCCATAGTGGCGGGGAACGAGGACTACCTGAAGTGGATAGAGGAAAGCCTTGAATGAGACCATTAAGACTTGAGATAGAGGGGTTCACCGTTTATAAAAAGCCTCAGGTTATAGATTTCGAGAGGCTCAGCTTCTTCATAATTCAGGGGAAGACAGGTGCAGGAAAGACGAGCATAGTAGATGCTATAACCTACGCCCTGTACGGCAAGGTTCCCCGTTACGGGGAGGCACGGGACGCCTCGGCCAAGGTCCTTTCCAAAGGAAGCAACAGGTTAAGGGTCTCTCTGGAGTTCTCGGTGGGCGGGAAGAGGTACAGGATAGAGAGGTTCTACCAACAGAGGCCTAAGGAGAGCCTCCTCAGGGTAGAGGAGGAGGGAAAGAGGCTGAACCTGAAGAAGGCCGAGGCCGAGAGGTGGATCAGGGAAGTGACTGGATTAGACTACAAAACCTTCACGAGGGTTATACTCCTGCCCCAGGGAGAGTTCGACAGGTTTTTAAAGCCAAAGGAGCCGAGGGAGAGAAGGGAGATACTGATGGGGCTTCTGAACCTCGAGATCTTCGACAGGATGAGGGAATTGGCCGCAGAAGCCTACAAGGAGCTGGAGGGAGAACTTAGCGTCCTCAGATCGGAGATCGAGGCCCTCAAGGACCTCGATGAGAACACGCTCAAAAGCTTAGAAAAAGAGAAAGGGGACGTAGAGAGGAAGGTCGAGGAGCTTAGACATAAGATCGAGGAGCTCGAAGAGATCCTGAGGCGTGGCAGGGAAAGGGACAGGCTGAGGGAAGAGCTCGAAAGTATCCTGTCCTCTTTGGAATCCCTCGAAGGAAGAAGGGAGGAGATAGAAGAACTAAGAGCCAGGCTCGAGAGGGCGAAAAAGGTACTTCCCTATCTGCCGTATCTGGAACGGGTAGAGAGCGTTGAGAAGGAGCTAAGAGACCTGAGGTTAGAAAAGGAGAAGCTCCTGAAGAGCAGGCTTGAGCTCATCGGGGAGATGGAGAACGTGAAGGTGGAAAAGGACAGGATCGAGAGGGAGTTCACAGAACTCCCGGCCCTGAGGGAGGAACTTCAAAAAACCTTGATGGAGCTGGACAGGATAGAGGAAGCGAGGGAAGAGCTCAAAGCCATAGACAAGATAGGCAGGGATCTTGCAGAAAAAGAGAGGGAGTTTAAGGAGAGGGAAGAGATCTTCAGAGAGTGTGAGGAGAGGCTGTCAAAGGGTAAGAGCCTTATAGAGGAGGTCCAGAGAGAGCTCGAGGGCTTGGACTACAACGAGGAAGAACACGAGGACCTTATAAAGAAGGCCGAGAGGAAGAAGGCCCTCATCAGGGATCTGGAGAAGCTCGAAGAGGTAGAAAGGATCTTGGATATGAAGTTAAGAGAGAGGGAGAAGGTCTCGAGGGAGCTCGAGTCAAAGAAGAAGGAGCTCGAGGAAAAGGAGAAGGAGCTCGAAAGGCTGGGTATCGAGGCTCACGCACAACATATAAGGTCCCACCTGAAGGAGGGGGACAGATGTCCCGTATGCGGGGGTGTATTCGAAGGGGGAGAAGCTAAAGAAGGAAGCGCGGACCTGGAGGAGTTATCCGCACAGGTAGAAGATCTTAGGTCGGAGGTTCTCGGACTAGAGAAGGCTCTCGCCTCCATTGACGCCGAGATCTCTGGTCTTGAGAGGGAAAAGGACGCCCTGAGCTCGGCGCTTGAAAAGGAAAGGGAGCTTTTGGAGGAGGATGTGGAGGAAAAGCTAAAGGAGGTGGAAGGGAGAAGGAGGAGAAAGAGGGAGCTCGAGGAAAGGCTTAGAAAGTACCAGGATAGGTACAACCAGCTCCTGAAAGAGAAGGAGGGGGCCCTCCGGGATCTGGAGAGGCTCAGGAGTGAGATG
>WFPN01000093.1 GCA_015487535.1 Aquificaceae bacterium | reverse complement strand
CGTGAGGATGGCCCAGGATTTCTCGATGAGGTATCCCCTCATAATCGGGCAGGGGAACTACGGCTCCGTGGACGGGGATCCGGCAGCCCAGATGAGATACACCGAAGCCAAGCTTTCCAAGATAGCGGTCGAGATGCTCGAGGACATAGACAAAGAGACGGTGGACTTCGTTCCCAACTTCGACGAGTCCCTCACGGAGCCTACGGTCCTCCCCTCCAAGTTCCCCAACCTCCTCTGCAACGGAACCGCTGGAATAGCGGTCGGACTGGCGACCTCCATACCACCACACAACTTCAGGGAGGTGGGGAAGGCCCTCATAGAGCTTGCGAAGAACCCAAACATGAGCACCGAGGAGATACTTGAGATAATAAAGGGTCCCGACTTCCCTACCGGAGGTGTTATAGAGAACGCTAAGGACCTTAAAGAGATCTACGAGACCGGTAGGGGAATAGTTCAGGTAAAGGCGAAGGCCCATGTGGAGAAGGTCCAGGGAGGGAAGGAGCAGATCGTAGTCTCCGAGATCCCTTACCAGGTGAACAAGGCGGAGCTCATAAAGAAGATAGCGGACAACGTCAGAAGCGGGAGGCTCAAGGAGATCTCCGATATAAGGGACGAGTCGGACAAGGAGGGAATAAGGATAGTAATAGAGCTCAAAAGGGAGGCGAAGGGAGAGAAGGTCCTTAAAAAACTCTTCAAGTACACTCAGCTCAAGAAAGGCTTTCCGGTGAACCTTGTGGTTCTCGTAAACGGGGAGCCGAAGCTCGTAGGGATAAAGGAGCTCCTCAGGGAGTTCATAAAGCACAGGCTCGAGGTAATCCTGAGGAGGACGAGGTTCTTTTTAAAGAAGGCCGAAGACAGACTCCACGTGGTTCAGGGGCTCCTGATAGCGATAAACAACCTCGACGAGGTTATAGAGGGGATAAGGAGATCCAAGGACCCCGCAGAGGCGAGGGAGATGCTCCAGGCGCGCTTCGGTCTGACGGAGAGGCAGGCCCAGGCGGTTCTGGACCTGAGACTCCACAGGCTCACATCCCTCGAGAGGGACAGGCTCAGACAAGAGGAGGCGGACCTACTCCAGAAGATCGATTACTACCGTAAAGTGATAGGCAGCGAGGAGGAGAGGATAAAAATATTCATAGAGGAGACCCAGCAGCTGGTAAAGAGGTACGGAGATCCCAGGAGAACATTCATAGAAGGGCTCGAGGGTGAGCCCGAGGAAGGCTCTCTTGTAGTTACAGTTCTCGAGAACGGGAAGGTAGTTCCCGTAGAGGAGATGCCTGAGGGCGAGGCCCCAGTAGTGGACATACTCGACGTCCCCTTCACCGAAGGGCTCTTTCTAGTCTCCAACAGGGGAAGGGTTTACTGGCTCGCTGGATCTCAGGCCCTCAGGGGCAGCAAGGTCCACTTCAAGGAATCTGGGGAGAGGATAGTGGGAGCATTCATAAGGGAGCAGTTCGCCGACAGGCTCCTCCTCGTTACAAGGAATGGGATGATAAAGAAGATCCCCCTGGTGGAGTTCGAGTACAAAGCTCAGGGGATGAGGATAATAAAGCTGGCTGAGGACGACGAGGTGGTTGGGATCTCCCAGTCGATAGATATGAGCGACGTCCTCGTGTTTACGAGGAAAGGCAAGGTAGCCAGGTTCAGCGTAAGGGAGATACCTCCCGCCACACCGGGAACTAAAGGAGCACAGGGGATAAAGGTCGAAGACGGGGACGAAGTGGTTGGTATAAGGACTATAAAGGAAGAGCCGTTCCTGATCGTCGTCACGCCCGACGGTAAGGTTAAGAGGATATACCAGGAGGAGATAGCGGTTAGAAACAGGGGAGTAAAGGGTGTGGGCGTTCTAGGATCTGCGAGGGAGAGACTCATAGACCTTCTGCCTATAAAGGACGAGCTCGAGGTTCTGGTGAGCACGAAACTTGGAAAGGCTTTCTACGATAAGATAAGGGCGGACGAGATCCCCTTAACCAAGAGGGACAGACTCGCAAAGCCTAGGTGGGACCTGGAAGAGGAGGACGAGATAAGGAGGGTAGTTATAAAGTCCGAGGGAAAGGAAGATGAAGAGAGTGAGGGTTCTGATCAAACCTAAGGAGGGCCTCCTCGACCCCCAGGGAAGGGCCGTAGAGGAGATGCTCAAGGACAACGGCTTTGAGGTCCGGCACGTTAAGGTGGGGAAGCTGGTAGAGATGGAAGTGGAAGAGGGGGAGGACGTAAAGAAACTGGTGGAAAAGTTCATCATCAACCCCCTTATAGAGGACTACGAGATAGAGGAACTCTGATGAGGTTTGCGGTCTGCGTCTTCCCCGGGTCCAACTGCGACTACGATACCTTCTACATAATAAGGGATGTGCTCGAAAAGGATGTCGATTTCGTATTCTACGATCAGAAGGATCTCTCAAAGTACGACTGTGTCGTCCTTCCCGGGGGCTTCTCCTACGGAGACTATCTTAGACCCGGTGCTCTGGCGGCCAAAAGTCCCCTTGCAGAGGCGGTAGTGGAGTTCGCGGGCAGAGGAAAGCTCGTCTTAGGCATATGCAACGGCTTTCAGATTTTAACAGAGCTACACCTCCTACCAGGGGCTCTCCTTCCCAACCTGAACATGAGGTTCGTCTGCAAGGACGTTTACCTCAGGGTGGAGAACAACAGTACAACGCTCACCAAAAAGCTCGACGAGGGTGAGATCCTGAGGATCCCGATAGCCCATCACGACGGCAGGTATTACGTTCCGGAGGATGAACTTAAAAGGCTAGAAGAAAGGGGACAGATCCTTTTCAGGTACGTGGATCGGGATGGAAATGCTACCGATGGAGCGAACCCAAACGGTTCGGTATCCAACATAGCGGGTGTGATGAACAAAGAGGGAAACGTCTTCGGGATGATGCCCCACCCGGAGAGGGCTTCGGAGGACATCCTGGGTAGCCACGACGGTCTCATGCTGTGGTATTCTCTAATAAGTGATTGATGTAAGCCTGGTTAAGGAAGCCGTAAGGCAGAGGAAGGCACGCTCAGAAGAGTTCTTAGGTTTCGAATACCTCAGGTTCTCCGACGACTACAAAGACATCCCCAGAGGGACCGCGATATTTCAGGACACGGTCATATGGGGATACCCCCATATAGGAAGGATCTTCATGCTCGAGAAGGGGTTAAAGGAGCAGTTCAAAAATCCCTTCTGGGTAGAGGAGAAGGTTGACGGATACAACGTAAGGATATTCAGGGTTGGAGACAGGGTTGTAGCATTATCGAGGGGAGGTTATCTCTGTCCCTTTACCACCGACAGGCTTCAGGACTTTATAAACCTCGATTTCTTCGAGGAAAACCCAGACCTGATACTCTGCGCAGAGGTCGCGGGTCCCGAGAACCCCTATATAGAGGAGAGTCCTCCGTTCGTGAAGGAAGACGTAAGGTTCTTCGTCTTCGACATAATGAGAAAGAACGAGCAGGGTTTTTTAAAGCAGGAGGAGAAGCTCGACCTTATAGAAAGGTACTCTCTGCCGAGCGTAGAGGTCTTCGGAAGGTTCTCCCACGGAGACGTTAATAAGCTGAAGGAACTGCTTATAAGGTTGAACGAGGAGGGCAGGGAGGGGGTAGTTCTGAAGGAGGACTCGGAGGAGAACAGGCGGGCTAAGTACATAACGAGCTACGCAAACCTGAGCGATATAAAGGTTACGGCGAAGAACATGCTCCAGCTCCCCCCGGAGTACTATACGAACAGGATACTGAGGCTCGTCCTATTTATGGAGGAGGAGGGCATAGAGAGAACGGAGCACCTCTACGAGGAGCTCGGCAGGGCTTTCATAGACGGTCTCTTCGACGCCATAGAGCAGTTCAAGAAGGAGCACAAGGTTTACAGAACCTTCAGATGCAGGTTCCACAGGAGGGAAAACGCCCTAGCCCTGATTGAGCTTCTGCACAGAACCTCGAAGCACATTCAGGTCGTCCAGAGGGATCTTAGGGAAGAGGACGGATACTGGGTTCTCACCTTCGATAAGATCTTCCTGAACATGACGGGACTCTTGGGGCACCTACTCAGTGGCGGCCTTGTGTTTGATTAGGCTCTCGAGGATACCCTTGAAGTTTCTGGGGTCTATCAGCTTTATACCTACCTTGTCGGCCCATTTCCTGAGACCCTCGTCGGCGGTAACTATCACACCATCGAGCTCGTAGGCGAGCAGAAGTACGTCCACGTCCTCCCTGCTGTCTATTATCCCCTGCCTAAGGGCCTCCCTGTACTTCTCCCTCAGTTTGTTCACCACCTTGCCCACGTCCTCCTCCGCCAGCTTGCCCGCCTCCTTGGTGTGCTCCTCCGCTATCCTGAGGCCTTTGTTTATCCTGTGCCTTATCTCCTCTATGAGCTCGTACAGTATCTCGCTGGGTATCATTATCGAGTACTTCCTGGGTGACCTTATCCTTACAACCATCTCGAACTCAGGAGCGAGATGTTTGAGGTTCACCATCTTTAGCATCTCGTCGTACACCGAGGTGGGCATGTAGAAGTTCGCTCCCGAGTGTATGGCAAGATGGATGAAGTTCTCTATAGCTCCGAGCTGGTCCGTCTCACCGAAGGTCTGGTAAACGTCCGGATTTGTGAAGACGCTCGTGTCCAGTATGAAGTTCTCCATAAGTCTTATTTTAGCCGGGGAAAGAAAGTCTTAATTGACTTTTACCCTCAGCGTGTCAAAATTGACACTATGGTCGGGATACTGGTGGTTGAGGACGACGAGAGCTTAAACGCTCTGATAGAGAGGAAGCTTCGTAAGAGGGGGTTCAGGGTAGATGCAGTCAGAAGCGGTGAGGAGGCCAGGGAGCTCATAGAGAAAGGAGCCTACGACGTAATCCTGATAGATATAAAGCTAACGGACATGAGCGGACTGGACATACTGAGGGAGTTCGCTCCCCGTACCAGTGCCAAGTTCATAGTGATAACCGGATACGGGGACGTGAGCACCGCCGTGGAGGCCATGAAGGCAGGGGCCTCCGACTTTATCCAAAAGCCCTTTTCCTTCGACATCCTGGAGGTGAGCATAGACAAGGCTCTGAAGGAGAAGCGCCTTGAAGATGAGAACAGGGCCCTCAAGAGCTTCCTCTTCGACAAGGAACATGAGATAACCTTCGAGACAAGGAGCCCCGCCTTCAAGAACGTTCTCCAGATGATAGAGGGGGCGGCGAGGAGCGATATAAACGTGCTCCTGAGAGGGGAGACGGGAACAGGGAAAGAGATCCTTGCCAGATACATACACAGGCTGTCGGAGAGGAGGGAAAAGCCATTCATAGTTGTGGACTGCGGCGCCATACCGGAACATCTATTTGAAAGCGAGCTCTTCGGCCACGAGAGGGGGGCCTACACCGGGGCCACCAGCAGGAAGCTGGGACTCGTAGAGCTTGCAGATGGCGGGACCCTGTTCCTGGACGAGATAGGGGAGATACCCCTCCCCGTTCAGGCCAAGCTCCTGAGGTTCGTTGAGACGAGGAGGTTCAGGAGGGTAGGTGGGCTCAGAGAGCACAGGGTGGACGTCAGGATAATCTCCGCGACCAACAGGGATCTGAAGGAGATGGTGAGGAGAGGGGAGTTCAGGAGCGACCTCCTGTACAGGATAAACACGATGGAGGTAGAGATCCCTCCTCTGAGGGAGAGGAAGGAGGATATACCTCTCCTCGTGGAGGCTTTCCTCAAGAGGTACAGGAAGAAGATCAAGAAAGAGACCCTAAAGAAGCTCATGGCCTACGACTGGCCCGGGAACATAAGGGAGCTCAGGAACGCCATAGAGAGGGCTTCCCTGCTCTCGAAGGGAGAGTACATAGACGAGAACCTATGTCTTCCTGCAGAGGACAGAAGGGAAGCCTGCATAGAGAACGTGTTTTCAAGCATGCCCTCGTTGAAGGAACTAGAGCTCCTCTACACCGCCTACCTTTACAAGAAGCTGGGGAGCGTGGACAAGGTGGCGAAGGTCTTGGGATGCAGCAGGAGAACCGTATTCAGGAAGCTGAAAGAGCTAAGGGAAGGGAATGGAAACCTTGAAGGTAGTCCCTTCTCCAAGCTTGGTATCGACATCAATTGAGCCCCCGTACTCCCTAACTATACTGTCCACTATGGCGAGGCCTAGTCCGGACCCTTCGCTCTTGCTCTTTCCCTGGTAAAAGGGTATGAATATCTTACTCAGCTCCTCCTGTTCTATACCCGGGCCCCTATCCCTAACCTCCAAGGTCCAGCTGTCCTTTCCCTTAATGAGTTTAACCTCTACCGTTTCTCCGGGGGGCGATACCTGAACCGCGTTCAGAACGAGGTTGAGAACCAGGTGCCTTATATCGGCCTCATTGCCCATTTGGTAACCCACGTCCTCGAGCTGAGTCT
>WFPN01000092.1 GCA_015487535.1 Aquificaceae bacterium | reverse complement strand
GGAGGCGTAAATTATGAACGAGTATATGAACACGTTAAGAAGTATGTTCACGAAGAAGCCGAGTATAGGAACCAGCGAAAGCAGGAAGAGTATAAAAACAACAGCCGACCATGAGAAGGCTAGCCCCCAGTTGGACCTTACGGCTTCGAAGGAGGCTGAGAATAACCCCCCTGGAGAATCGCTATCGAACGTTATCTCGATAAGTTCTGAGTGCTTCTCTCCTATCTCCTGGAGCCTGAGTAGGGCTTCTGGATCCTTTACGTAGAGGGAGACCGACCCGTCTTCCCTCTTAATCCTCTCGTACTCTTCCCTGCTCATCCTGAGTGTGCTCATGAGGACGGAGTATATGAACTCCTCGGGGACATCCTCGTTTTTTCTGCTGATGGTTACCCTTACGGACATCGGTTAAATTCTACCCGAGTAGATACTCCGGAGCTTTTCCAAGTTTACCCTGTCCATATCTCCAGCCTTGGGGGTCTCGATAAAGTAGGGCAGAGCTCGGAAGTACTCGTGTGTGAGAAGGTTTTTAAAGCCCTTCAGGCCTATGAACCCTTTACCTATGTGCTCGTGCCGGTCCTTTTTAGAACCTAACGGGAACTTTGAATCGTTTACGTGGATAGCCTTTATATTTTCAATTCCGATCTTATCAACCTCTTTAAAGAACTCAGAAAAGCCCTTATCAGTATTTATCTCGTACCCGTAGGCGAAGGCGTGGCATGTATCGAGGCACACGCCAATTCTCACCCCGTCGAAGCTCTTCAGTATCAGGGAAAGCTCATCGAAGTTCTTTCCAAGATCCCCCCTCTCCCCAGCAGTGTTTTCGAGGAGAACGGTGGTCCTTCTGGGTTCATGGAAAGAGAAGATCTCCTCCAGGGATCGGATTATGTTCTTCATACCCTCCTTTTCTCCTATCCCCGTCGCAGTTCCTGGATGGAAGTTGTAGAAGTCCACACCGAGCTCCTCGCAGGCTATCAGCTCCTCTAAGAATACCTCAACCGATCTTCTCCTCAAGTCTTCCTTCGGGGAGGCAAGGTTCAGCAGGTAAGGGGCGTGGACCATAACTGGATTCTTGAACTCTGAGAGCTTCTCTCTGAATTTTCTTACTATCTCCTTACTAACTCCCTTCCAGTGCCATACCCTGGGACTTCTCAGGAAGAACTGGAAAACCTCAGCGCCTATCTCTTCTGCTCTTTCGAAAGTCTTCAGTATAGACCCGGCCGAAGATACATGGGCACCGAACAGGGCCATCAGCTCACTATCTTCTGGAGCTCAAGCTGTTTGTGTATCTCTGAGAGCAGCTTATCGAGTGCCTCCTGATAGGAACTCGCCTCTATCTTTGCACCAGAGGCGTACTTGTGACCACCTCCTCCGAGCCTCTCCGCTATCTTGGACACGTCCACGTTTACCTTACTCCTGAGAGATACCTTCCAGATGCCCTCGTCCGGCTTCTCTATAAGGGCGAAGGCAACCTCAACCCCCTCTAGGGATCTCGGGTAGTTTACCAGCCCTTCACTGTCCGAGTATTCTGTGCCGGTCTCTTTAAAGAACCTGTCGAATATGGTTATCCCTGCTACCAGACCGTCCTCGTATAGGGTAAGAGTCTCCAGTACCTTGGAGATTAGCTTCATCTTTCCAAGGGACTCTCTCTCGGCGAACATCCTGTAAACGTAGTTTGGGTCTGCACCCCAGTGGACGAGCTTCTTGGCAAGCTCGAAGGTGTATTCGTTCGTGTTCGAGTACCTGAAGAAGCCCGTATCCGTTGCAAGGCCAGCGTATATGCATGTGGCTATATCCTTATCTATCTCGAACTCGTCCCAGGCGGATATGAGCTCGTATATAAGAGAAGCTGTAGCCGGAGCCTTAGGGTCTATGTAATCGTATCTCCCGTAGAACTCTCCCCCAACGTGGTGGTCTATCCTTATCCTCTTCGCAACCTTCACCTCAGTCCCGGCCCTGTAGAATCCCGCCGAATCCACTATTATCCCTATGTCGTAGAACCTGCCGTCCGGAAGGCTTACCACCTCTTCAGAATGAGGTATGAAGTCTAGGAAATGGGGTATCCTGTCCTTGCAACCAACGGTAACGTCCTTACCCTTCTTTTTCAGAAAGAGGTAAAGCGCCATAGCGCTTCCGAGGGCGTCTCCATCCGGGTTCTCGTGGGTAAGTATAAGTATCGAGCCTTTAGTCTCTTTAAGAAACTCAACGAGTGGTACCGTTTCCCTTTTCATCTCCTTTCCTCCAACCAATTAAATTTTGTCTCATTTTCAGTTGAAAATATGATCTAAGTGCAAACATATCCCCTTTCCTGGAGGGCCCTGCAGCATCTCCTGCACACCTCCCCCTCGAACTCACTCTCAGGGTAGTATATCCAGCACCTTGGACACTTCTTTCCCTCAGCCCTGGAGACCCCGACCTCGAGATTACCTACCTCCTCTCCCTCCAGCTTTATATCACCACCTTCAGAGAGCTCCACCTGGCTCACCGTCAGGAAAAAGTTCAGATAATCTAGGTACTTAGTCAGTAGATCGCGCACATCACCTTCAGCTTTTATATAAACCTTTGCCTCGTAAGGGTGCCTGACCAGACCCTCACGCCTTGCGATCTCTATGGCCTTCATAACCTCATCCCTAACCGAGATAAGGACCGAGTAATCCCTCTCGAGCTCCTCGGACACGAAATCCTCCTTAGGCCTGGGGATCTCGTACAGAAAAACGCTCTCGGGGAGGGAAGAGTCTATGGGCCTTACATGATCCCACACCTCCTCCGCCGTGAAGCTCAGGAAGGGAGCAACGGAGGTAGTTATAGATATGAGAAGTTCGTAAAGAACCGTTTGTGCGGACCTTCTCTCCCAGCTCTTGGGGGAGTAAACGTAGAGCCTGTCCTTCAGGACATCCAGATAGAGGGATGATAGGTCTGAGGTGCAGAAGTTTCTTACAAGATGATACACCTTGTGGAAGGCATAATCACTGTAGTGCCTGTGGACCTCCTCCAGGAATCTCTGGAGTCTGGAGAGCATCCACCTGTCGAAGTGGTGGAGCTTGCTTGTATCTACCCTATCATCTTTAGGATCGAAGTCGTAGAGGTTTGAGAGTAGAAACCTCAGAGTGTTCCTTATCTTCCTGTAATCGTCCACAAGGTTCCTCAGAATTGACTTTCCTAGCTTTACGTCCTCGCTGTAATCTTCGGAGACAACCCAAAGCCTAAGCAGATCTGCCCCGAACTGCTCTATAACTTCCTGGGGAGAAACAACGTTGCCCAAGGACTTGGACATCTTCCTTCCCTTCTCATCCACCGTAAATCCGTGAGTAAGAACCGATCTGTAAGGGGCCTCCCCGTACGAACCTACAGACTCCAGGAGAGATGCCTGGAACCAACCCCTGTGCTGGTCAGATCCTTCCAGGTACATATCCGCCTTGCTGAAACCGAGAGGTCTCACAACGGCCGCGTGCGAACACCCGGAATCGAACCACACATCTAAGATGTCCTCTTCCTTCTTGAAATCGGTTCCCCCGCACCTTTTACATCTGTAACCATCAGGGAGGAGGTCCTTCTCTTCCCTCTCGAACCAAACGTCCGCTCCGCTTGGATGTTTCTCTATCAAACTAGCCACGTGTTCGAAAACCT
>WFPN01000091.1 GCA_015487535.1 Aquificaceae bacterium | reverse complement strand
CCACACAGGTTTCCGGTGAGGCAAGATACACCTTGGCATCTGGAGTTCCAGACCTTCCCTCGAAGTTCCTGTTGAAGCTCCTAACCGAGACTCCTCCACTCGGAGGGGCGTATCCCATACCTATGCAGGGGCCACAGGCGCTCTCGAGTATTCTCGCTCCAGCCTTCAGGAAGTTGAGGAGTCCTCCGTTCAGTGTTATCAGTTCCAGGGCCTGCTTGGATCCGGGAGCGACCGCAAAGACCACGTCGGGATGGACCTTCCTCCCTTCGAGCAGCTTGGCGCTCCTGGTGAGATCCACGAAGGAGGAGTTGGTGCAGGAGCCGATCACTACCTGATCCACCTTTATCCCCTCTATCTCCCTCACCGGGACGACGTTGTCGGGCGAGTGGGGCTGGGCTATAAGGGGTTCGAGCTCGGAGAGGTTTATCTCGATCACCTCGTCGTACTCGGCGTCCGGATCGGGAAGGAGTTCTACCCAGTCCTCCTCCCTTCCCTGGGCTCTAAGGTAAGCCCTCGTTACCTCGTCGGAGGGGAATATGGAGGTCGTTGCTCCCAGCTCAGCCCCCATGTTGGTGATGGTTGCCCTCTCGGGAACGGAGAGCTCTTTCACGCCCTCACCGAAGTACTCGAATATCTTCCCAAGGCCTCCCTTAACCGTAAGGCGCCTCAGGAGTTCCAGGATTATATCTTTGGCGGTAACCCACTCGGGCATCTTTCCTGTGAGCTTTACCCCCACTATCTTGGGCATCTTCAGGTAGAAGGGCTCTCCCGCCATGGCGGCGGCAACGTCCAGACCCCCAGCTCCTATAGCGAGCATTCCCACACCGCCGCTCGTCGGTGTATGGGAGTCAGAACCGAGCAACGTCTTTCCAGGTTTTGCGAACCTCTCAACGTGAACCTGGTGGCATATCCCGTTTCCTGGCTTCGAGAGCCATATGCCGAAGCGCTTGGCAACGCTCATCAGATACTTGTGGTCGTCCGGGTTTCTGAAGTCCGTCTGGAGCATGTTGTGGTCGATGTAGCTTACCGAGAGCTCCGTTCTAACTCTGGGGACACCCATCGCCTCAAGCTCGAGGTACGCCATAGTTCCCGTGGCATCCTGGGTGAGGGTCTGATCTATCCTTATGGCTATCTCCTCCCCCGGTTCCATCTTTCCACTAACGAGATGATCTCTGAGTATCTTCCAGGCAACAGTTCCCTTGGCCATTATCTACCTCCTGACTTAAAACGACGTTTTAGAAGGATTAACTTATTTTATGCCTTTTGTCAAGCTCGGCAAAGCCCACGAAAGCTGTAATAGAATATTCCCCCATGGGAAAGATAGCCTACATATTCCCCGGACAGGGATCCCAGTACGTTGGAATGGCCTACGACTTCTACAGGGAGTTTCACGAGGCGGCCGACGTCTTCCACGAGGCGGAGCACGCCCTCAGGATGTCCCTGCCCGATATAGTGGACGTGGTTTTGAAAGGTCCCGAGGATAAGCTCAACAAGACGATCTACACCCAGCCGGGGATACTGGTAGCCTCGTACGCAATATACAGGGTTATGGAGGAAAATGGATTCCCGAAGCCCGATTACGTTGCGGGACACTCACTAGGAGAATATACCGCCCTCCTCGTTGCAGGGGGCGTGGAGCTCTTCGAGGCGGTGAGGCTCACATACCTCAGAGGCAAGTACATGCAGGAAGCTGTCCCCGAAGGAAAGGGGGCTATGGCCGCTGTCCTGAAGATCCCTCCAGAACAGGTAGAGGAGGCGTGCAGGGAGGCACAGAGTTTCGGAGTTGTTGAGCCAGCCAACTACAACTCACCCCAGCAGACGGTTATATCGGGTGAGAAGCAGGCGGTGGAGAAGGCCGGAGAGATCGCAAAGGAAAGGGGGGCGAGGGTTATACCACTGAAGGTTTCGGTTCCCTCCCACTGCTCTCTGATGAAGGATGCGGCCGATGCCTTCAAGATAAAGCTCGCCCAGACGCCTATAAAGAACACGAGCCTGCCCATAGTTCAGAACTACACGGCGAAGGAACACACCATGGCCCACGAGATAAGGGAGAACCTCTACAGGCAGATCTTCTCTCCCGTCAGGTGGTACCAGAGTGTAGAGTACATGGTAAGTCTGGGCGTGGACACCTTCGTGGAGATAGGGCCCAAGAACGTCCTCTCCAAACTCGTTCAGCAGACGGTTCCCAACGTCAGGGTTTTCAACGTGGAGAAGCTGGAAGACCTTGAAAAGGTAAGGTCCGCGCTCTAAACTATGAACTTGGGGGTTCGGAATGGGGGCGATAGGACCTTACCACTACAAGGTATGGGTTATAGGGGAGGTCCTGGACAGGTACGAGAGCTGCAAGAACGGGGCGAGGAAACCAAACTCCAAGCTCTTCGTGAAGCCACCGGAGATGGAGGGGAAGCTCCACAGGAACGCATACTTCGAAGACATAGTCATCTACGCCGTGGACATAGAGAACCTCATATCGAGGCTCGAGAGTCCGCTGGACGAGATAATCAGGAAGAGGTACTTCGAGGGAGACGTGAGGACCTTCATGGAAGACTTCGGTATAAGCAGCAGGAGAGAAGCGAGAAGACTCGTGGTTAGAGCCGTAAACAAGTTCTTCCACGAGCTCGAAAAGTACAGGAGAAGATCGAGGGTAAAGAGGATAGCCTAGTCCTTTATAAAGAGCCTGTTCTCCTCGTACCAGCCCCACACTGTTGGGAACAGATTTCCAAACCTGTCGTAGGCGGCGAGCATGCTCTTGGGTGTAGCTATGAATATCATTGGCTGCTCCTCGGTTATTATCTTGAAGGCCTCCCTGTATATATCTACCCTCTTCTCGAAGTCGAGCTCCACCGCGCCCCTGTCTATTAGCTCGTCCACCTTCCTCTCCCAATCGGTCTGGGGCTCTTTCTGACGGGGGTTCCACATGTGGAGGAGTCCGGAGGAGTGCCAGACGTTCCTACCGAAGTGAGGATCAATAGAACCTGTAAGCCCTATTATCACCGCCTCCCAGTCGTAAGGGGGAGCCGTTAGCCTCGAGACCAGGTTGTTGAAGTCTATCGGCTGGAAGTGAACCTTTACGCCTATCTTCTTCAGGTCCTCTTTCACTATGTTACCTATAGTCTCACGCTCCTTGTTCCCGGCGTTCGTGATAAGGGTAAACCCGAGATCGTGCCCCTCGGGATCCTCCAGTATCCCGTCCCCGTCCCTGTCCTTAAAGCCTATGCTCTCAAGGAGCTTCTTAGCCTTTTCCAGATCGTACTCGAATTTGGGGTAGTAATCCGCGTCGTAGTAAGGCCTGTTTGCCTCAGTTACGGGCGTGTAGAGGGGCTTGGCGAGGCCGTTGTAAACCAGGTAACATATGCCCTCCCTGTCTAT
>WFPN01000090.1 GCA_015487535.1 Aquificaceae bacterium | reverse complement strand
CTCTTCGAAAACCTCGTAGAAGTGTTCCTTTCTTCCCGCACCACCGCTCGCTATAACGGGTATGTTTACAGCTTCTGCGACAGCTCTGCATAGCTCAACATCGTAACCTTCCTTGGTTCCGTCCCTGTCCATCGAGGTCAGGAGTATCTCTCCTGCCCCCAGGCTCTCCACCTTCTTTGCCCACTCCACGGCGTCTATACCGGTTGGCGTCCTACCGCCGTTTATGTAAACCTCCCAGCCAGATCCTTTCCTCTTAGCATCTATAGCGACCACTATGCACTGGGATCCGAACAGCCGTGCCCCCTCGTGAACTACGTCCGGGTTCTTAACCGCGGCAGTGTTTATGGATACCTTGTCCGCCCCGGCTTCGAGGAGCCTCCTCATGTCCTCCACAGTCCTTATCCCCCCTCCCACAGTGAAAGGCATGAAGACCGTCTCGGCAACTTTCCTAACCACCTCCATCATTATCTCCCTCTCCTCGGCCGATGCGGTTATATCCAGGAAGACCAGCTCGTCCGCCCCCTCCTCCTCGTAGCGCTTGGCTACCTCGACGGGATCCCCTGTATCGCGGAGATTGAGGAATTTTACACCCTTAACGACCCTTCCCTTGTCCACGTCCAGGCAGGGTATTATCCTCTTGGCGAGCATGGATAACTATTCTATGACAGAGATTACTTGTAAGCACAACCCAGAGGGTTATATACAAGTTCAGAGAAAGAACAGAAAGGAGGTCTGAGGATGGCTCAGAAGGTTGCTCAGGATGTTATAAAGGAAAAGCTCATTATAGACTCCAACACCGGCAATCCTGTTAAGGAGATAGAGCTGAATGAGGATAAGATAAGGATCACCAAGGAGAGCGGAGAGGTTATCGAGATACCTCTGAACACGATAAGGGGTAAGTACATAAAGATGAGGCTCGAGGCTGGCCTGAGTGAGATAACCGAACCCATCTACGTCTGATTTAAAATCTTCTCTATGGAGATCGAGGTAAGGCGGGGGAGTTTGCTTGAGGTTGAGGCAGATGCTATTGTGAACCCCGCCAACAGCCACGGCTACATGGGCGGAGGTGTAGCGGGCGTCATAAGGAGGTTCGGAGGGGAGGAGATAGAGAGGGAGGCGATCTCTAAGGCTCCTGTGCCTGTGGGAAAGGCTATCCTGACCACGGCGGGTAAGCTTCCCTTCAAGGGAGTTATACACGCTCCCACGATGGAAGAGCCCGCGATGAGGACCACAGAGGAGAAGGTCCGGAAGGCGACGAGGGCAGCCCTCCAGCTCGCCGACGGGGAGTGTTTCAAGAGCGTAGCTTTTCCGGGCATGGGGACGGGCGTTGGAAGGCTCCCCAAAGAGGTGGCGGCGATGGTAATGGTAGAGGAGATAAGGAACTTCAAACCGAAGTGCTTAGAGAAGGTTATCCTAGTGGATTTGGACGAGGAGATGGTCGAGGAGTGGAAGAAGGCGCTCGAGGAGTGAACCCCTGTCTAGGCACGATCTTTCCTCGCACACGTTGGGAAAGCACGGACTGCATTCGAGGCCCAAGTGAAGCTGATAGACCTTCTCCCCTAAAGGTCTCCACACTATAGGATCGCTCGGGCCGTAGATCACAAGCGAAGGCACTCCCACATAAGAAGCCAAGTGGGAAATTCCCGAGTCCAGGCCCACGTAAATCAGCGCCTGCCTTAATGCCTTCGCTATCCATAAAGGATCCAGGCTCCTCACGTAGTTTTCTACACTATCCTCCAGCCAGCTGTCCGCCTCACCCACAAGGTAAACGCACTCGATCCCTTTTCCCTTTAGGAAGTTCTCCAAATCAAAAAAGAGATCCAGCTCAGGGTTCTTTTTGGGAGAACCTGAGGATGGATGAAGTACCGCTTTGCCTTTAAAGGGAGAGTTTTCAAGAGGTTCTATGGGAAGTTCTTTAGAGAAGCTCTCTCCTTCCAGCCCGAGGGATTTCAGGTAGTGCTCGAGAACCCAGATCCTACCCTCGGGGAAGGGGGCAACGTTCCCTTCCAAGGAGATAACTACCTCGAGATCGAAGTCTTCCTCCGGGATCTCGCTCCTGATCTCGTCCGCCCAACCAACCTCCTTCGCTATTCTGAAGTAATCGGTGTTCCCCACCGCAGTTACCTTATACCCTCTACGCTTCAGTATCTCGAGTATGGGAAAGGTCAGTAGCGTATCTCCAAGACCTCCCCTCCTGTAAAGAAGCGCCTTCACATGGAATATTTATAATCCTAGCCTTATCCTTACGCCCATATAAACAGCCCCAAGCCCGAGCAGGAGGTTGATGAGGCCGAGCCACCTCGCCCATACTGCATGCCTTTTTGAACTCAGGGCCTTCTTACCTGCCCAGAGATCGTGGACTAGGGAGACAACCACTATAATCCCAAACAGAAAGAGCTTTTCCTTTATACTCTGCCTTTCAAGGCCACCGTGGAGTAGGTAAGCGTTGGCAACGCCGGTCAGAAATAGCAGGGACAGGGTTATCATCGTCCCGTAAAGGCTGAACCTCTTTCCCACTTCCTGGAAAGCCTCGTTTCTGAAGGGCTTGTCTTTTATATAGGGCGCTATCACTAGGGACAGAAATATCATCCCGCCCACCCAGAAGGTGGCGAGAACAACGTGAACCCAGAGGAAGATCTCTTTCGTAAACATTTGTTAACATACTACCACAGACCCGCCTGAGCCACAAGCATAATTCCCAAGAGTGCAACGCTCACAGATATGAACATCTTGAGTCTCTTTGGATGAACCCTCCTGGAGAAGGTGAGGCCAAAATATACCCCCAGCGGAACACCCACCAGAGCGGCGAGTATCAGCCTCATATCGAAGAAGCCTGTGCCTCCCTCAAGTGTGTAGGAGAATACTCTGAAGATTATGTTGGATGTAAAGAAGAGGGTTAAAGTGCTCTTGAACTCCTCCACATCCTCGAGCACCTGGTTGAGGTAAACAACCGGAGGTGGACCCCCCATACCCACGAGGCCCGCAAAAAAGCCTCCCAGGAACCCCACCGAAAAGGTGGTCAGGGGACTTTCCTTCACCGAGAACCTACTGAGGTATCCCTTTTGAACCAGAAGATCGTAAATACCCAGAAAGAGGATAAATACCCCTATGAGCAGGCGGAGGGTTTCCTTCTCGAGGGCAAGGAGCACCTTTGCTCCGACGAATATCCCTGGAACAGAACCGAGGATCAGCACGGAAAGTATGTCAAAGCGTGGTTTCACCCTCCTCATAAGGAGGATGGACATCGCCGCCGTCCCCAAGAGGTTAACCAGAGTGGAGGAGACCACAACCACCCTCGGATCGTAAACGAGGGAGAG
>WFPN01000089.1 GCA_015487535.1 Aquificaceae bacterium | reverse complement strand
GCCCAAGACCCATGCCCTTTTTGTTTTTCCCTCCAAAGAAGGGCTGAAATATAAGTGGAATGTCCTCCTTAGGTATCCCCTCCCCGGTGTCCTCTATAACGATCTTGACCTTCTTGCCTAACTCTTCTGCTCTGATTGACACTTTCCCTCCCTCTATGTTGTATCTGACCGCGTTCTCTATAAGGTTCTTAAAGAGGACGTAGAGCTTTTCCCTGTCGCTCTCTACCTCGGTTTCCCCTCCGATGAGCTCAACCTCAAGACTCTTCTGAGCTGTCTCCTCCTTGAGGTCTTCAAGGATATCCTCCACGAGGTCCTTTATAAGGAATCTTTCCCTGACAGGTTTTTGCACTGTATCGAGGAGAACGAGGAACCTGAGGGAACTTATAAGCTTCTCTAAGTCCTCTACCCTTTTCAGAGCCCTCTCCAAGAGCTCTCTGCTCGGCGTTCCCTGAAGCAGGGCGGTCTCAAGGAGCCCTTTTATAGCGGTTATAGGGGTGCAGAGCTCGTGGCTCACAGATGCTGTGAACTCTTTTTGGAGCTTCTCGAACCTTTTTATATCCGTAATGTCCTCGATCTGAAAGGCCCTTTCCCCAAGGGGAGACGCCCTGTAAACCCTCCCCAAATGCTCGAACTCGACCGCTTTAGAATTCCCCTCAAGGAGATCGTTCACAAAACCTATAAGCTCTAGGCTCTTGAAGACCTCGTAGTATTTCTTCCCTTCGCACTCTTCTGGAACAAGTCCTTTCTCCTTGCAGAACCTGCTGGCAAAAGATAAGTTTCCATCTTCAGAAAGGATCACCACCCCAACGGAGAGCCGGTCCAGTATGCCCATCATGAGAAAGTTAAAGATAGAACGTTAACATTTTCTTAACAATTCCCGGTTTATACTCTTGTCAAAGCTGAAAGGAGGTCTGGAAATGAAAAAGTTAGCACTCGGCGTGGCTCTGGTAGCCGCTTCGGCTGCAGCTGGGGAGGTTATGACAGGTGCAGGTTCAACCTTTGTCTATCCGCTTATATCCAAGTGGGCTTACCTTTACGAGAGGGAAACTGGTATAAGGCTGAACTACCAGTCGATAGGCTCGGGTGGGGGAGTAAGGCAGATAAAAAACAGGACTGTTGACTTCGGGGCATCGGACGCACCCTTAAAGCCCGAGGAGGCAAAGAAACATAAGCTCGCCCAGTTCCCCGTAATAATCGGTGGCGTGGTCATCTCCTACAACCTTCCCGTAAAGGATCTCAAGCTCAGCACCGAGGCCGTGTGCGACATATTCCTCGGGAAGATAAAGTACTGGGACGATGAGAGGATAAAGAAACATAACCCCAAGGCAAGGCTCCCCCACAGGAAGATAACCGTCATAAGGAGGTCCGACGGATCGGGGACCACCTGGATATTCACCAACTACCTCTCGAAAGCCTGTCCCGAGTGGAAGAAGAACGTAGGATACGGAAAGGCGGTGAACTGGCCGACGGGCATAGGTGCGAAGGGAAACGAGGGCGTGGCAAACTACCTAAGAAGGGTCAGGGGTGGTATAGGCTACGTTGAGTTCGCTTACGCCCTCGAAAACAGGCTCAAAGTTGCCATAGTTCAAAACAGGGATGGAAACTTCGTTAAGCCTTCCATAGAGACCTTCCAGGCGGCCGCTGCCGGAGCGAAGTGGGACCCCAAGAAGGACTTTTACGAGGTCCTCACCTGGCAGAAGGGGAAGAACGCTTACCCCATAACGGGCTCGACCTTCGTAATCCTCGCCAAGGACTATCCAAAGGAGAGGAACAGGAAAGTGGTCAAGTTCTTCGACTGGGCCTTTAAGAAAGGTGATGAGGTGGCGGTGAAGCTCCACTATGTCCCCCTCCCAAAAGAGGTGAAGGAGAAGATAAGGGACTACTGGAGAGCCTACGGCTGGTACTGAGAGGTATAATCTAGATACCAAAGGTGAAGAGAAGAGAGGAGTTAATAGAAGCTCTCACGGGGTCAACGCTGGGGCTCTTTGCCCTTGGCGTTGGCTTCCTTTTTCCCATCTCCACCCTTTTCGTCCTCGTGTACGAATCCCTTCCGGCTATAAGGAAGTTCGGACTCATTGACTTCATAACGGGAACCACGTGGGATCCTGTTGCTGAGGTCTTCGGCGCCCTTCCCGCCCTCTTCGGGACGTTGCTCGTCACATTTATCGCCTCGGCTATAGCTCTACCCGTGAGCATAGGGATAGCCATGTTTATCTCGGAGCTCTCTCCAAAGAAACTCAAGCCGGTTTTTTCCACCGCGGTGGAGCTCCTGGGGGCGATCCCAAGCATCATATACGGGATGTGGGGTCTCTTCGTGATAGCTCCCCTGATGGCAGACTATGTGGAGCCTTTCCTTCAGGAGACCTTGGGCAGGGTCCCTCTACTGGGAAGGCTTTTCGAGGGGGCGCCTACGGGTGTCGATGCCCTCACCGCGAGCTTCGTACTATCGGTGATGATTATTCCTTTCATGAGTGCGATAGTGAAGGACGCCTTCGAAATGACACCGGAGCTTTTGAAGGAAGCCGGGTACGGGCTCGGGGCTACCAAGTGGGAGGTGGTTAAGAACGTGGTAATACCCTACACGCTCCCAGGTATAGTGGGTGGGATGGTTCTGTCCGTGGGTAGGGCGCTCGGCGAGACCATGGCCGTGGCTTTCCTTACAGGGAACGTCCATCAGATTCCCAAAAGCCTCCTAGAGCCCCTCACGACCATAACGGTAGCCATAGCCAACGAGTTCACAGAGGCGGATTCTGACGTATATCTCGCCTCACTGTATTACCTCGCCCTGATACTCTTCGTTCTGTCATTCGGGCTACTGATGCTTGCGAAGTTCTACCTTCTTGAGAGGTTGGGAAAGAGATGGGGGACGAAAGGCATCTGAGAAGTGTGATCCTAAAGAGAAAGGTGATCAACGTTGTCATGCTGACCCTCTCTACACTAACCGCCATGTACGGGCTCGTATGGCTATTCTGGATACTCGGAGATGTCCTGCTCAACGGTTTCAGGTTCATCAGCCTCCAGCTGTTCTTGAACGATCCCACGCCACCCGGCATAGAGGGGGGAGGGCTAAGACACGCCTTCGTCGGCCACTTCATAATAACGAGCCTCGCAGCCCTCATAGGCGTTCCCATAGGGATAGGGACCGGGATATTCTTCGCGGAGTACGGAAGGCATTCGAAATTAATAAAGACTTTCAGAAACATCACGGACGTCCTCGTGAGCTTCCCGTCTATTGTGATAGGAACCTTCGTCTATGCTCTTATGGTCAAACCCCTCGGGCACTTCTCCGCCGTATCAGGATCCGTCTCCCTGGCTCTACTGATGATCCCGGTTATAGCTATAACGACTGACGAGATCCTAAAGCTCGTTCCAAACTCCCTCAGAGAGGCCGGCTACGCTCTTGGAGCTCACAGATGGCAGGTGATAAAGGACATCTCCATCTCGGCGGCAAAGAGGGGGATCCTTACGGGTGTAATACTCGGCATAGCGAGGATATCGGGAGAAACCGCCCCCCTTCTTTTCACCTCCTTCAACAACAACTTCTTCAGCCTCGATATAACTAAGCCAATGGCCTCACTGACGGTGACCATCTTTCAGTACGCGATGGGGCCTTACGAGGAGTGGCACAGACAGGCCTGGGCCGCCTCCTTGGTTCTCACCTTTGGAACGCTCCTTTTCTTCATCACCGCTAAGGCGGTAGTTCACGGTATGAGGAGGTCAGCTTAGGCTATGGCGTCTGTGGTTAAATAGATTTACAAGCGATGAACAACGCACCCCTGAAGATAGAAGTAAAGGATCTCAACTTCTACTACGGGCGTGTTCATGCCCTGAAGGATATAAACCTGAACGTCTATGAAAAGAAGGTAACCGCCATAATAGGACCCTCCGGGTGCGGCAAAACGACCCTGCTCAGATGTTTCAACAGGATGCACGACCTCTACCCCGGAAACAGGTACGAGGGGGAGATAATACTATACCCAGACAAGGTAAACATAGTGGGTAAAGATGTCGATCCCATAATGGTCAGGATGAGGATAGGGATGGTCTTCCAAAAGCCCAACCCCTTTCCCAAGTCAATATACGAGAACGTGGCCTACGGACTGAAGTTAAAGGGCATAAAGAAGAAGAGCGTCCTGGACGAGAAGGTAGAACAGGCACTCAGGGGCGCTGCCCTATGGGAAGAGGTAAAAGACAGACTCCACGAGAACGCCTACTCCCTCTCAGGAGGACAGCAGCAGAGATTGTGCATAGCGAGGGCCATAGCTCCCGAGCCGGAGGTTCTTCTCTTCGACGAGCCCACATCCGCCCTCGATCCCATATCCACAGCAAAGATAGAGGACCTAATAGTTGAGCTCAAGAACCGCTTAACTATACTGATAGTTACCCACAATATGCAGCAGGCGGCGAGGATCTCCGACTATACAGCCTTCATGTACATGGGTAAGCTGATAGAGTACGGCCCTACCGAGAAGATATTCACAAAGCCTGATGAGAAGCTAACGGAAGACTACATAACCGGCAGATTTGGGTAAGCCAGGATGAAGGAGAAAGAGCTCGAGCTTGTGCAGAAAACCTGGAACGCTCTGAACCTTATATGGTTCGCTATGTTCTTCTCAGTCCTCGCCTATACAATACTCGGCTTGCTCCTAAAGGGCTACGTTGGTTTCAGCTTCGGAGAGGGAACCCTCGCCAAGATAAGGACCCTCTTTTACATACTCAGCCTGGGAACTATAACCTACTCGGTTTACGCCCGCAAAAGCTACCTGAAAAAGGCCGCACAGGAGAAAAGTCTTGAAGATGCCCTGGAGGTCTATAAGATAGCGATGATCGTATCCTTAGGCATAGCTGAGTTCATAGGTGTGTTCGGCTTCCTCCTGCTCTTGATGGGTGACAGGTTCTACGGATTTCCCTTGATCATAACCGCAGGTCTGACGATGCTCTATCACAGGCCCAGGAGATCGGAGATCCTGTCGCTGAAAGGATCCAAGTAAGGCGTTTAAATTAAAATGAAGACATGCCCCTAGTTTCGGGAAAGCTCCTTCTCGAGAAGGCTCACGAGTTTGGCTTTGCTATAGGGGCCTTCAACTTCAACAACATGGAGTTCCTCAAGGCTATACTGGAGGCGGCCGAGGAGGAGGAGGCTCCTGTCTTCGTTCAGACTACCGAGAGTGCCATAAGGTACGCGGGCATCGAATTCCTTTCGGGTATGGTCCACGCCGTCAAGGACAAGTACAGCATTCCCTTTGCACTACACCTGGACCACGGAAAGCACGTGGAGACCGTTCTGCTCGCCATAAGGCACGGCTACACATCGGTGATGATAGACTGCTCGGACAGGCCCTACGAAGAGAACCTGGAAGTAACCAGAAAGGTTGTTTCCCTGTGTGCACCCCTTGGCATAGCGGTTGAGGCCGAGCTCGGGAGGCTGGGAGGCGTTGAGGACAACGTCGAGAGCTTAGAAGAGGTCCTCGTAGATCCGGACCAGGCTAAGGAGTTCGCTCTGCGAACCGGGATAGACGCTCTAGCTCCCGCCATAGGAACCGCGCACGGAGCCTTCAAGTTCAAGGGAGAGGCGAAACTTGACTTCGAGAGGCTCAGAAAGGTCAAGGAGCTGACGAACCTCCCCCTCGTGCTTCACGGAGCTTCTGGCGTTTACTACGAGTACGTGAACGAGATAAATACGTACGGGGGCGATATAAAGGGAGCAAAGGGTGTTCCCGACGATGATGTGAGAAAGGCTGTAGAGCTCGGGATCAACAAGGTGAACACGGACACCGATCTGAGGCTTGCCTTTATAGCTACCCTGAGGAGACTAATGAGCGAGGAGAGGAAAAATGTAGATCCTAGGAAGTTCCTAAAACCCGCCATGGAAGAGGTTAAAGAGATGGTGAAGAGGAGGATAAGACTCTACGGCAGCTCAGGACGAGCTTCCCTTTTTTGACTCAACCTTCTTCTGGAGCTCCTTCACCCTCTTAAACAGATCGTTCCATATGTCCGTGTAGTTGTAGTACATCCACTTTGCAACCGCCTCCTTTTCCTCCTCAGACATACCCTGTCCTATCGGGGGCATTGTGCCGAAGAAGGCGTAGGCGGCTGGTTTGCAGACCCCCTTACTCTTGGATGGGTTAGTGATGTAGTCCTTTACAAACTCGACGAACTCGAGTTCTGTCGGATAGAACTCCTTTATCCTCGCGGACACCAGGTTCATGGGAGGGGCATCTATGTTCTCAGGCCTGCGACCGCTCAGAACGCTCATCCTCGCCTTCAAAAAATCCCACAGGTTAGCCTTCTCCTTATGGCACATGGAGCAGTTCTCCTTGTATATACTGTAGCCCCTCTTTAGCACCTCTGGATCTACCCCCTTCTGTGCGAAGACCACAACCGAGATCAGGGCAGCTATCAGAAGAGCCAGCATACCAGCCTCCAGTTAAGTTCTTAAGAATATTCCTATATTCTAATTTATGATATAAAGAGGTTTAAGTCAATTAAAATTACCCTATGAGAAATCCGGTCGTAGTGTTCGGCCTGTCCGGCTCCGGAAAGTCGTTCCTCGCTAGGATACTCCACGAGGAGCTGGGTTACGAGTGGCTCAGGAGCGACATCATAAGGAAGGAGCTGATGGGAATGAGCCCAGAACAGGAGGCGAAGGCGGATTTCGGTAAGGGTATATACAGAGAGGATGTGACGAGGAGAGTTTACGAAGAGATGGTTAGAAGGGCAAAGGATCTGGTATCGAGGGGTAAGAGGGTAGTTCTAGACGCCACGTTCCTAAAGGGATGGCAGAGGAGACTTGTTGTAGATAACTTTGAGGATCCTCTGTTCATACTTGCGACCGCGAGCGAGGAGGAGATAAGGAGGAGGCTATCTAAAAGGAAGGACGTGTCGGATGCGGATTACAACATATACCTTAAACAGAAGGAGGTCTTTGAACCTCCGGAGGAGATCACCCACGTGGTTGTGAACACCGAAAGGAGCAGGGAGGAGCTTGCCTCAGTCCTCAGAGATCTCGTCGAGGATTAGCCTGGCCGCATCAGGGTTTGCGAAGGAGCCGATAGCCTCAGACATACTTTTTAGGCTGGAAAATATCCTGTCCACCAGGGCGACCACCTTCTCAAGGTTCACATCATCCTGTCTTATAACGAACCCCCCACCGAGCTCCTCTATCTCCTTTGCGTTGTAATACTGGTGATCACCGGCCGCAAAGGGGTAGGGCACGAAGAGAGCGGGGATCCTAAAGAGGGCCAGCTCAGAAACCGTTCCAGCTCCCGACCTGCAGACAGCAACATCCGTTGCGGAGTATATCACCCCCATGTCCGTCCTGAAGGGAAAGACCTTAACGTTCTCAACCCCCTTGGAAAGTTTAGCCACCCTATCGTAGTCTTGACTTCCCGACAGGAGCAGGACCTGGGTGCCGGTTCTTCTGGCAAAGTCGATAGCGAGTGTGTTTAAAAACCTC
>WFPN01000088.1 GCA_015487535.1 Aquificaceae bacterium | reverse complement strand
CTTGCGGCGAGTATAGCTCTCCTTATTACCTTGGCTATCCTCTTGGGATTGGTGGGGGAAATCCTAGCCACGTAAACGCATCCGGCAACCTGGGCGAGCTCCACAGCGTTTATCTTGTCGAACTGCTTACCCTTAGGAGCCATCTTGAGCTGTATTCCCTTGGGGGACATTCCGCTCTCCTGTCCTCCCGTGTTCCCGTAAACCTCGTTATCGACCATTATGGTGGTGAACTTCTCCCTTCTGAACCAGGAGTGCATCGTCATACCGAAGCCTATGTCCATCAGTCCTCCGTCACCGGCTATGACCACGACGTCTTTCTCCTTGTCGGGGAACCTGATCGAGAGGGCCCTCTTGAGTCCGGAGGCAACAGCGTTCGTGTCCCCGTAGTTTCCGTAGATGAAGGGCACAGCCGCCTGTGAGAGGGCTAGCCTTGCGCACCCTGCGGTTCCGAGGACTATCGTGTCCTCAGGTTTGGGAAGGGCGGCGTAGAAGACCCTTATGAAGTAGGCCATGTAGCATCCGGCACACATGGGATGCTCTTCGACCAGCTCCTTAAACTGGCCGAGCTGCATCACGTCGATCTCTTTGCCGAACTGGCCGAACTTGACCAGATCGACGTAGTCTCTGGGCATGTATTTTTCAAATCCCGGTGATATCTTTACGTACTCAAGTCCCATGACACACCTCCTTTATTGGGATTTATGCAAGAGTTTTCTCCTTCTTAATACCGAGAGCTTTATAGATCTCGTCCATTATGAGCTCAACGGGGAGGGTCATTCCGCCATAGACCCTCGGCCCATCCACAACTATACCACTGTTGGGTATGACCGCCTTGACCTCCTTGGCGAGCCACCCCACTATGTTGTGCTCAGGCACTATAACCGCCTTGGCGTTCTTTAGGGCCTCCCTTACCTCCTTGGCCGGGAAGGGTCTTATGGACTTTATCTTGATAAGACCGACAGGGAGACCTTCGAGCTCGGCGTACCTCTGAGCTTCCCTTCCCTGCGCGGCAGCACAACCGGAAGCCACTATGAACACCTCGGCGTCAGGGTTCACGACCTCTATTGGACCACCCAGGTAGTGGTAGATCCACTTCATCGCTCTTCTGTTGGCGGACCAGACCTCCTGCTGCCACACAGCGTGAATAAGGTAGCTCATGAAGTTCGACTTTTGAACCGGAGCGTCCCTCTGGATCCTTGCAGGAGGTATCTCACAGTCCGTAGGAGGAACTGGAGCCTTGTAAGGGTCCCTTGGCGGTAGCTTCATGTCCTCGGGAGGCAGCTCAACGTATCCCTTAGCGTGGGTAACGAAGAAACCTTCCGTGGCGACCACAACCGGAAGATAGACATCCACCTTCTCGGATATTGGAAATCCTGCCAGCGTGAAGTCGAAGACGTCCTGCTGGTTCTCGGCGTGGAGGACCACAAGCCCAGAGTGGAGAAGGTAAGCTATCTCGACGTTGTCGGGCTGTATGGAGAGTGGTGCGTTCACGACCCTGGTCATGACACCAAGGACGACCGGTATCCTGTGTCCGGGCCAGGAGACTATAGCCTCGAGACCCCTCAGAAGCCCCGGGCCTGAGGTTGCGCTGAAGGCTCTTGCACCACCTCTCACCGCTCCTGCTATCGCGGACATCGCTCCGTACTCTTCCTCAGCCCTGTAGTAATCTTTCACGTATCCCTGGGCGTATAGGTCTCCCACAAGATGCATGGTCTCGGACTGAGGGGTTATCGGGTAGGCTATCGCTATATCGACGTTTGCCCTCTTAACGGCCTCAGCGAAGGCCTGTGATCCCGTTATAAACTTCTTCTCCCTCGGAGCCTCCAAGAGTAGATGTTCGGGCTCCACCACCTTCTGTTCAGGCATGATACACCTCCTAAAACTTTTACTCTGTTTCCTCTACAACTTCGCCCCTTCTGGGCATAAGCAGGGCCGCGTACTCCCCAAAGTCGAGGGGCGAGATCTTCGTCCAGTCCTCTTTTGGAAGAGACGGGTTCTCCGGAGGTAGCTTGGGTTCCCACTCTATGCCGAGCTCGTTCCTGACCTGAACGAGGACGTCCCTGAACCTCCTTATCTCTTCGGCGTGAACATCCCTCAGCGATACCATAGCATCTTCGTGTCCCATCTCGGCACAGAGGGCTATCGTGAAGCAGTTTGTTCCCGCCCTTATCATCCTCAGGGACAGGTTCGCGTAATGGCAGTGAACTCCAACGAATATGCATGCCTCTATCTTGTTGTGAAGTATAGTTAGGTTAGGGTGGTTCGGATTTATCTCAGCCTCCGGATCTATCTTGGGGTATTTGGGCCTGTAGTCCGGCATTGGGATTATTCTGCAGTTGGGTATCTCCATCGCTAGCTCGAGAACCGCCTTGGCCTTTTCCATAGCACCCGCGTTCCATCCCCACAGGACGAGCGGTCCGGGGAATATGGTTGGGTTCTTCCTGGTGAGCATGGCCTTGGCGGCCTCTCTCATGGCGGTCTCTTCGTCCACTATCTCTCCGTAGAGGAGAGCCTTCCCAGGCGGGGGCAGTTCGACACCCATAAAGGCTCCGGGTGTCGGTATGTAACCCGAAGGGCCTGGTGTGATAAG